>CAMOXZ010000026.1 GCA_946629545.1 uncultured Caryophanales bacterium
CTCTTGTTACTTTTGGTAACTTAGCAGGAGCTACTGCTGTCCAATGTGCTGTATATGATTTATTTCCAGTACTTCCACTTGGAATTGTTACTGTTGTTTGTGCTGTAGTTCCATTACTTCCTGTCCATCCTGCAAATGTTTGTGCTGCAGTTTGATTGTTATTTGATATTGTTACTTGTCCACTTGCTGCATTTGCTCCACTTGTAGCATTATAATTTCCTACAAATATTAATGTCTTTGTTGGTGCTTGTAATGTAATAGCATTAGATTCAATGCTATAACTACTTGGGTTGTTAATATTATTTGTACCATAGTTTAATGCATATGTAATCGAATAATCTTGAGGAGTACAACTAGCTTTTAATGTCTTATTACTTGTAATTAACCACTTTGAACTTCCATCTGTCCAATTACTTACACTTGCTACTATTGTTCCATTTCCATTAATTACTTTTGTTGTTCCATCATACCATCCATTAAATGTATAACCTGCTTTTGACATGTATGCTATTGAACCATCTGATGAACTTCTTAATCCGTCATATACTCCTGTTGATCCTTTTCTAACATATGCAGGATTAGTCCCTGAAATTGTTCCACAATTATTTGTATCATATGTAATTTTTGCATTGTTTATGTAGTATGTAAGTGTTGTATTTCCTGTATAGTATGCATGTGTTGTTGCATTATATACAGTAGCACCTGAAATATTTACAGTATATTCACCAACATTTGTATTTGAATTTCCACTTACTGTGTAATCAGTATTTAGTGTTAATGTAGTATCTCCATCTTTTAAAGTCACTGTTGGTCCTTGAGCGTTTCCAGTATAAATATAATCAGTTTGACTTAATGTTTTACCTAAAGTAGATACTGCTTTAGACCAATGTGCATATACTGTTACTGCACTAGTCTTTTTCCATACACCTGTTGAGTATGCTGCACTAAAGTATCCTGATAAATCAGTATTCTTACCTGTGTTATCAAATAATTGATTTGTTTTACTATTTGCTTCAATATACCATCCATCAAATGTATATCCACTTCTTGTTGGTGTACCAATATCATTGTTATTTGCTGAATCATATGTCATTGTCTTTGTACTATTACTTGTTGTGTTATTGTATGATCCACCATTTGGATTAATTGTTAATTGATATGTATTTGGATTACATACTGCATATAAATTAACAGTTGCAGTTTGTTCTTCATTTATTGCACTTGTTGGATAATTTGTAGCTTCACTTGCATATTCAATTGTTGTTCCAGAACTACTTGTAGACCATCCACAAGTATAACCAGTTCTTGTTACTTTTGGTAACTTGCTAGGTGCTACTGCTGTCCAATGTGCTGTATAATTCTTATTTCCAGTAGAACCAGCAGCTATTGTTACACTTGTTTGTGGTGTATTTCCATTACTTCCTGTCCATCCTGCAAATGTTTGTGCTGCAGTTTGATTGTTATTTGATATTGTTACTTGACCATTAGCTGCATTTGCTCCACTTGTAGCATTATAGTTTCCTACAAATGTTAATGTCTTAGTTGGTGCTTGTAATGAAATTGCATTAGATTCAATAGTGTAACTTCTTGGGTTATTGCTATTATTTATACCATAATTCATTGCGTAATCAATAGTGTAGCTTATTGGAGTCCATTTACCATAAAGTTCTATTGATGTTGTTGGTGTATAACTTGTATTTGCATTTACTACTTTTGAAGTTAATGCAGTACTGTTATACCATCCATTAAATGTATATCCAGTATGTGCTGTAGGAGTTCTTGAAGTAAGTGCTGTTCCTGTATAGTATTGATTTTCACTTACTGTTGCACTTGCTCCAAAGTAATCATAGTATCTTACTAAGAATCTTATTGTAATTACTTTTGTTGTTACTGTAGTTGTATTACCTGCTACATCAGTAGCTCTTACATGTAAGTAATAACTTCCTCTATTCTTTGTATCTGAATGATTTCCATTTGTTGTAGTAGACCATCCACTTGTTGGTGCTGTCGCACTATTTGTAATTGCATATTCAATAGTAGAAATTCCACTACCATTATCTGTAGCATTTATCTTATAAGCTATTGATGCATTTGATGCATTAAATGCTGCATTTATTGTTTGTGCTGTAGTTAAATAATTAATTGTTCCATCTTGACTTGTTACTGTAATTTCTGGATCTGTTTCATCTGCAAATACTGCAGTGAATGTTTTATCTCCATAACTTCCAGTCGGAAGAACTAAGTTCTTTGTTGGATTAGTTGTTCCATTTCCTGTCCATCCTTTGAAAGTATATCCTGTCTTACTAGCATCAGCTAAAGTTATATCACTACTTTCAATTGTATATGTACTTGGGTTATTTTGATTATTTGTACCACCATCTAATACATAAGTGATATTGTATGTAGCTAAATTATATCTTGCATATAATGTTAAATCATCATCAATTGTATAAGTAGCTCCACTATTATAATTAATTCCTGTTCCATCTGCTTTAGTATTCCATTTAGAGAATGTATAACCATTCTTTGTAGGTTGTGTTGAAGTTAATGTTAAATCAACACCTTGATATTTATATTGTGCTGGAACTGTTTGACCTGTTCCTGTTTCATAAGTTACTTCATAAACTCTCTTGAAATCAAATGTATGAACTACATTGATTACATTTTCACTTGGATTTGAAGTTGTATAAGTAAATACTAAATCCAATGAAGTTTTTGCAGGTATAACATCTTGCATATTGTAACCACTCATTGTTACATTCAATCCGTTATCACTACTTGTTTTTAAAATATCATAAATTGCATAAGGTACATCACCAGTATTATCAATATGAACTGTATAACTTATACTTGAATTAGAACTTGGTAATGTAAATCCGTTTGAAACTGTATTT
The DNA here is from genome assembly GCA_946629545.1 of uncultured Caryophanales bacterium. Lineage (GTDB taxonomy): Bacteria > Bacillota_I > Bacilli_A > RF39 > UBA660 > UBA3789. The sequence goes on from CAMOXZ010000026.1 coordinate 2,895, forward strand.
TTTGAATACTCACTTTCATAAGCTATTTCAGAATTATTCGCATTAGTCATACTTACACCATTAACACGAATATCTGCCATAACCCTAAATCTAACTTCTGAAGTTATTGAAAGAGATGTTGATAATGCAGAGTAAGCAACTGAACTTACAAAAACTAATAAAATACTTAGTATTAAAAGTACTTTTTTTTGCATTATCTTCACCTCCGATTTTTATAATATATTATATATATTATAAATTGTATCAAAAATCTAATTATTTTTCAATAAATTTAGGCATAAAAAAAGACTTTTTTAGCCTTTTATTTAATAAAATTTTAAGTATTCTAATTTACCTAATTTTTTCCACAAAAAAATCTAGTTTTTTGTAAACTAGATTTTTACTTTTAATTAATCTTGTACATATAAGAATGTAGTTTTAAAACCAGAAACAGCTACATCACTATCTGGTAATCCAGCAGCACTTGAATATGTAATAGCTAATACTAAGTCTCTTTCAACACCAATTGGTAATGTATCATTAGTTGAAGGTGTTAACCCAGCTTGTGAGTCGCCAAGCCCATACACAATACTAGTTTGAATTTTTCCATTTACAGTTTGTTCATCTTCTGTTTTATTAGCACCAGTACCAGTATAAGTTAAACCACCATCTTGTAATGTAAATGTAGAAAGTTTTGCGTTAATAGTACCATTATTTCTTACTTTTATATTACAAACTACAGAATCTCCAGGCGCATTAAACCTAGTCACTAAACCACTTAAATCAGTAGCATTCATAGTAAAATTCTGTGTTATAGTTGCATTTCCATTTGCCTGACAATTAACTGCAGTAAATCTAATATCCCAACCTTTACTTTGTCCAATAACTGTTGTTTGTGATGTAATATATAAATGCTGTGTTAAAGTTGCATAAGCAATACTTAAAGACACTAATGCCACTATTAAAACAAACAATAATATGTTTTTAGATCTTTCATTTTTTTGCATTATAGACACCCTCCTACTAAAATACACAATAAGCCTATTTTTCCATATCTTCCCTAGTTACTACATATTCATAAATAACTTCATCTATTATCTCAAATTTACTAGAATTTTCACTAAGTTTTGTATAAATAATAGTCTTATCAATATTATTTCTAACATCTATTAATTCTTTAAAACTATTTATTCTTATAACAGGTTTATCAGGCAAGAAACTCTCATCTTTTGTCTGTGTTATATAAGAATCATATTCTTTTAAAACCTTATTAAGGAATCTATCATATTTACTTTGTTTATTAATTTTATTACTAATTCTTACAAATAATATAATTAAATAAACACCTGCAAATATAACCATAAGTAAAGCAAAGAATAACATTAAATAGTTATATATAGAATTAGTATCAGCAATAGTATATGTACCATCACCACTTATAGGTTCACTCTTCTTAATAGTAATCATTTGTTTAGATAATGGTATAGTTACAGTCATCTTTTTACTATCCTTAATATCCCCATCTTTAGATGAATATACTAAATTATAATCAATTATTAAATTACAATTAGCACTAATTCCATACTTAGTTTTTAATGAATTTACATGACTATTATACTTTTTATAATCTATTTTTAAAGTATCATTTACTACTAAATCATCAACATTAACTCTCTCATCTTTTATCTTCTCATTTTTAGTATAAATAACCTTATTTTCATCATCAGAATCAGTAACTACAATACTAGCTACAATATTCTTATATAGATCATATTCCTTAATATCAGTATACGCAGCATTATAATTATAGCCTATTTCCACATAGTCTATAATACTAGAAATATACTGCATTCCCTCATCTAAATAATCTCTATCATAATAATCATTTTTATCTAAATAAACTTTATAGTTAACATAACCACTTTCATTATATGGTATCTCATCTTTAACTACTACTTTTTTAGATTGATTCCAAAAGAAAAATGCAGCTACTATAAATATTAGCATTGATATTATAAACGATATCTCAATTTTGTCTTTTTTCATAGTATCACCTCTATTTAAATAGCTCACTCAACCATACGCTAGGTAGACCTATAAATTTAACTCTACCCAATACTTTTCCTTTAATCATGCCCTTTGATATAAAAATGGCATCTTTATCCTTGTTGTTATCTCCTTTTGTTTGATAATAGTATTCTCCACCTCTGTTTTCTTTAACAACAACCCTATGTACAACAATTCTATTATCATAACTAAAGGCAATTATATCACCAATCTTAATATCTCTAGGATCATTAGTATGCACTATTAAAATTACATCACCTTTTTCCATGTAATCTTTCATAGAGTTAGATCCAATAACCATAGATTGATATTTTAAGAAACCAGAGTTTATTAATACCATAAATAATAGTATAAATACTAAAACCATGTATGTATATCTATTTTTCTTATTTTTTTCTGGAGAAGTTTGTACTTTTTTATCCATATTAACAATCATAATACCAATTAATACAGGTAATAATATTAATAAAACTGATTTAATATAAGGTCCTGTACTAGGTTCAATTAATAGTAAAAAAGTTAAAGTTTCCATTAATAATCTATAAATTATTGCTGGATACTTATCAGTTCTTGAATGAATAATTGCCATTAATATATTCTTAGCTATACTAGGAATAATTAATATACCAAAAAACTGATACAAATTCTCTTGTACACTTAAATTATAAGCAGCAAAATCAACACTTACTTCAAATAATATAAAAGCAAGACAAGACAAGATAATTGTTAATTTATCTTTATTTGTCTTATATATTAATTCACCTCTTATAATCTCAACTGCTATTATACATAGCATACTTGGGATAATATTTATAGTTAAGTTTGATACTGAATAACTATAAATAGTTCTATTAAACCCAAGCCATAATCCTGATAAATAAATTACCAAGTAATATGTAAAAACATATATTAAAATATTTCTTAATACTAAAACATCATTAGACTTTCTACTAAAATCAACACCAAACAAATAATATAAAAGCCCTAGTACTGATCCTAGTAATATTAAGTACTTTCCACCAATAAAAACGGAAGGAATAAAAAAGTTCAATACACTAAACAAAGTCATTATTCCAATTATCAAAAGTGCCTTTTTTTGACTTGTCTTCACTTTTTTTCACCCCTAACGAATAAAATCCAGAATGCTATGCACGCTGGATTATATTTATACTTTTTTATTTTTGAACGTACAAGAATGTAGTCTTAAATCCTGTTACTGCTACATCGTTTGTTGGCATTGATGTCTCAGAAAGTGGATATGTAATAGTTAATTTCAAATTTCTAGATTTACCATGTGGTAAATCATCATTTGTAGTAGCTGAATCTGTATTAGTACCATCTGGAATACTACTTGGTGCCATTGTATCACTACTATCATATGTTAATGAATATACTAATTTACCATTTACTAAAGATTCATCTTGTGATTTTTTATCACCACTACCTGTATATGTTAAACTTCCATCTTGTAATGTAAAAGTAGAAAGTGTTGCATCAATTTGACCAGCGTTTTGTACAGTAATATCGCAATTGATAGAATCTCCAGGAGCTCTTACTGTTCCAGTCATACCTTGTAAGACTGTCGTATTAGTACCAGAAAATTGATTTGTTACAGTGGCATAACCACCACCACTACAATTTGCTGCAGTAAACTTAATATCCCAGTTTGTGCTACTACCTCCAACTACAGTTTGTGAATTGATATATAAGTATTGTGATAATCCGGCATACGCAATACTAAGAGTTAATACTGCAACTAATAATACAATTAATAATATATTTTTGGTTCTAGTGTTTTTTTCCACTATATCTCCTCCTATCTTCTATATTTAATTTTATAATTATTTTGCAAGCATGTCAACATAAAATAGAAAAAAGCATAATACTTAACAAAGTTTACACTCACATTATTTATTTGCTTTTTTACCTACCATTGTAATACAAATTATTAATGAAATTATATATAATCCTAGAGTAGCAAATAATATATAATCATACTTATTTCCACTAAGTTTTAAAATAATTTCACTCATATTATTACCAGTTAATCCAGCTACTGCCCAAGCAGATAATGATAAGCCATGAATCTTACTGATTTTCTTCATACCAAATCTCTCAGAAAGTAATGCTGGAAGTGTAGAGAAACCTCCACCATAACCTAAATTAACTACAACTAATAATAGTATTACTATTATTCCATAAACTATAGATTTAGGTCCATTTGTAATTGAAAATGGTATTAATGCTATTAATGTAATTAGAATTGAACTGATAAATATAATTTTATAAACAGTATTTCTTTCTTTTAATTTATCAGATATTGTAGAATAACCAATTCTACCTAAAGCATTAAATGCTGCAGTAACAGATGGGATTATACTAATCATAGCTCCTAATATAGCCATTCCTGCAAATGCCGTATTTAATAATTGTTTTTCATATGTAATTAATGCTAATCCACAATGAATATTTATAAAGAACATTAACCATATTCCTAAGAATACTTTGTCTTTAAACATATCAGTAAACTTAAATGGATCCTTCTTCTCATCTTTCTCAACCCATCCTTCAGGTTTCTTTAATATTAAATGACCAATAAACATCATTACAAAATAAATAGCTCCTAGAATATAAAACATCCAAGATATACCAAATTTACCTTGTAATAATTCCATTAATGGTGTAGCAATAGCTTTAGCTAAACCAAATCCCATAATAGAAATACCAGTAGCCAAGCCTTTTTGTTTATCAAACCATAACATTAATGTCTTAACAGGTGTTAAATAACCTACACCCAAACCAATTCCCATGATACAACCATAACATAAGAATATAGCGATTAATGCTACCCACCCAGTTAAAAACTGAATAGAAATACCTGTACCTATCATACCTAAAGTAAAACAAATACATGAAATTAAAGATGATTTATGAATATCTTTTTCAACCATCTTGCCTGCAAAAGCAGCACTCATTCCTAAGAAAAATATTGCTAAAGAGAATGCCCAACCTACGGCAAAGGTACTCATTCCTATTTTAGTTGCAATAGCTTCTTTAAACGTAGACCAACAATAAACTGTACCTATAGAACAGTGAATTAATAATGCTGGAATTGCAGCTCTTGTCCACTTATTACTTAAACTTTTCATATCTTTCCTCCTATCATACATTAACATTGTACCACTTATAAAAATATTACAATGTTGCATATGCAACAATAAGGAAAAATAATTAATTTTTTAAATAAAAAAAATATAAGTTCTAAAAACTTATATTTATTTTACTTTCTTTTCTGTTAATTTATCTTGTCTACCTTCAAGATATAAAGCAATCATTAATGCCCCAGTTCCATAACCATTTGGCATTTTATCACCATATATATCTTTTTTAAGACTAGCATTTGCTTTTTCATCATCAACATCTAATAATGCAGCATCAATATATTGATGGAATGATTTAACACCCATATCTAGATCATTACGAGCAACATCATGATATAAATTAGATAATTTATAATTTAAACTTAACATAAGGTTTTCAATCCCTTCACTATTATGTCTTAAATCATTTTCTCTTATTTCATCATAAGCTCTCTTAATTACACATTTATATAAATATGTACCTAATTCTTCCATTGGATATCCTAATTCTTCTAGTATTTTTAAAATTTGCATTTCTTCAATTTTAGTTTCATCGATAACTTCACCTGTTTTATATAATGAATATTGTACTTTATCATCATGAAACCATGTATGTGCATAACGTATATTATTCCATGTAGCAAAAGTATTAGCTATTGAGTTTTGACTTCTTATTGCTTCGTATTCAATTGATTCCATTGACATTTAATTTCCCCCCTAATTTTAATATTTGTGCCTAATACCCCTTAACACGAGACTATATTATACTACAAAATGCTTATTTTGTCAATTTTTAAGGCTATATCAAACATAATTTATAATAAAATACTAATAGAAAAGATGTAATAACATACCCTCAAGAACATTATCAAATAATACAGAAACAGAAGAAATAAAAAAGAAGCAATTATGCTTCTTTTATTTTTCTTATATGGTGGACCACTTGAAACTAAAAATGAACCTTAGTCAAATTGATTTGGTAATGCGTCTATTAGCACTCCCCCATTATCGTGCCAATCTATTTCCACACTATCAAATTCTTTGCTTCTAAACTCATTTAGTTTCTCATAATCAGACTGTTCCATTTTAAAATCAATAGAATCAATATTTTTATCAATTCTTTCGATATTAGTTGATTTTATTAAAGGCATAATACCTTTTTCATTTATTATCCAATTTAATATTATTTGATTCTGAGTTTTATTGTATTTTTCAGCAAGTTCAACTAATAAAGGATAATTTCTATTAGCAGTTCTATTTCTTCTTAAAGGTTGGTAACATATAAACTTAATACCATTTTCCCTACAATAATCTAATACACCAATATCCTCGTTTGTTTTGCATTCAAGATTATATACTCCTTCAAAGAAGTCTATTTTTACATTATCATTTATTTCTTTTAATTGTTCTAAGTTAACATTACTAATACCAATATATCTTACTTTTCCCTTTTCAACTAATTTCTCTATCGCTTTATATGTATCTAATAATGAAATTTTAGAAACAAAAGGATCATGTACTTGTAAACTATCAACGTATTCAATATTTAATATTTCTAAATACTCATCAAGTTGTTTTTCTACATCTTCAATTTTCTCTATATATGGTTCAAGATTAGCATTTATAAAGATTTTATCTCTATCAACCATATCAAGAAAACGTCTCATTTGTCTTACTACCTCTCCATCATTATACATCATATATAAAGACAAATAGTTTTCTCCTTTTTTATATGAATGAATTAAAGCTTGAAGATCATTATCAAAATTTTCACAATCTATTTTCCAAGTGCCAATACCTATTTTAAATATGTCCTCTTTTTTCATATAATGCACCTTTCCTTATTGATTATATTATAGCATAGATTATAAAGAAAAATTAAAAAGCATTTATACTAATGCTTCTTTTTTTACACCTTTCAATTGGTACTTTTATTGCAACGAATCCAAATCCTACATATATCGGGTTCGTATAATTCTCATATGGTGGAGCTGAGGAGAATTGAACTCCTGTCCGAAAATAAAGCTACATAAACCTCTACAAGTTTAGTTAACTATCTTATTCTCATATACCTACCAAGTAATTAACGACCAAGTAGATATACCAGTCTTATAATTCTTTCTATTTACTAGACAATAAATAGCTATAACCTATAAAATGAACCTCTTAATAACCGCTAGGTAAGATTATAAGAAGTGTTGGCCTTTATATTATTATTAGGCAAAAGCTACAGCTTGGCGAGTACCAAACATACTAGCTACAACGTTACTAATTTTTTTAGCATTTATTTTTTTGTGCCCGTGACGTGGACATTCGACTTGCCATCTATGCTCTATTATTCCCGTCGAAACCAGTCAGCCCCATGTGCATACATTATACCACATTTTTAGAAATAAATAAAGTAAAAGAACTTAATAATTCTTTAAGTTCTTTTTTACTTCTCTATTAATATCTCTTTCTTTAATAGTTTCTCTCTTATCATAATTCTTCTTACCACGACATATTCCTAATAAGATTTTAAACTTATTATTCTTAAAATATCCTTTTAAAGGAACTATAGTTAAACCATTTAAAGTAATAGAATCATTTATCTTTTTAATTTCTTTTTTATGAAGTAATAACTTTCTACTTCTAGTTTCACTATGATTAAATATATTACCTTCTTTATATTGAGCAATATACATATTTAGAAGAAATACTTCACCATTTTTAACTATTCCATAGCAATCTTTAATATTACATTTGCCATCTCTAATAGACTTAATTTCAGTACCAGTAAGTTCTATACCAGCCTCTATTTCTTCTTCTACAAAATAATCAAATCTAGCTTTCTTATTTAAAATTTCCATAATTATTCACCCGTTAATCCCCATTTTAACTCAGGATACCATTGACTAACAACACCCTGATATTTATTTCTTAATGACTCATAATTTGATAATAAACTAGTATTCAACTTAGAATATGGATATACTTTAAATCCCTTACAATAATAAGATTTAGTATATGTAAGTTCTGCTTTTGGTTCTTCAACAGTAACTGTTACTTTACCATCAACATCTACTTTTTTCTTTATTTTTACAGTCATCATCAAACCAGTAAGCCTTTCATTACCTTCTTGATCAGATATTAAATTACCTAAAGAATAAATAACAAAAGTCTTACCATCATTGATATATTCAACAGGTTCAACAACATGTGGATGAGCTCCAATTATCAATTGAACACCTTGCTCTGATAAGAATGTAGCTATTCTATCTTGAGAATAATCTACTCCTAAAGAATACTCAGTACCCCAGTGCATAGCGACAATTATAATATCTGCTTTATCCTTTACTTTAGCTATATCAGCAGCTGCTTTTTCATCAGAATAAACATTATTTAAGTAATCTTTTCCATATGGAGTTTCTAATCCATTAGTCCATGTAGTATATGATAAAAATGCATATTTAATACCATTAATCTCATATATAGATGAAACTGATTTTTCTCTTTCTTCATATGAAGACCATTGTCCTGAAGTAACTACTCCTTTTTGTTTTTTCCAATAAGCTACTGAGTTTAATACACCTTGTTCATTCTTATCCATAGTATGGTTAGTTGCTAAAGATACTAAGTTAAAACCAGCATCTACAAAAGCATCTCCTACTTCATATGGTGAATTGAATCTAGGATAATTAGAAAGACCTAATTCAGTACCTCCTAATACAGTTTCTTGATTATAATAAACTAAATCATATTTACTAGATATTTCTTTGATTAACTCTATTTGAGGTTTAAAGTTATAACTACCGTCAGATTGTTTAGCATCATTATATACACAACTATGTATTAAAGCATCCCCCACCATAAATACACTAGCTTCATATTCTCTAGGTACTTTAACTTCTACTTGTTTCTTTTCACTCTTTTTCTTTACAAAATATGATGAAATATCAAAGAAATCTAATGCAAATACACCTAAAACTAGTATTAATAATACTATTATGACTATTCTAATACTCTTTTTAACTTTTAATTTCTTCTTTGCCATACTACACCTTCCTTACCACCTCAAAATCAATTGTTTGATCTAATTTAGAAGCTCTAATAACCTTAACAACCACCTTATCACCTATAGAATACTTGATATGACTTTTTTCACCTGTTAAAGTCATTCTCTCTTCATCATAATGGAAGAAATCAGGCATATCTTTAATAGGAACTAAACCTTCTATTAAATTAGGTAATTCTACAAACATACCAAATGAAGCAACAGATGAAATCATACCTTCAAATTCTTCTCCAATATGTTTTTCCATATATTCAGCCATCTTCATATCTTCAACTTCTCTTTCACAATCAACTGAACTTCTCTCTTTTTCTGAAGAATGTTCTGCTATATATACAAGTTTTTCTTCCCATTTATGTATAGTATTCATATCTATTCTATTATCAAACAAATATGTTCTAAGAAGTCTATGTACTGTTGTATCAGGATATCTTCTTATTGGTGAAGTAAAATGTGTATAACATTTACTAGCTAATCCATAATGTCCTAAATTATCTGGACTATATATAGCCTTTTGCATACTTCTAAGAAGTAAACTAGATAGTATAGGATATTCAGGCTTATCTTCTAATTGCTTTAATATTCTTTGTATAGTAGTTGGTTTCATATCAGAAACATTACCAGTAATAGTATACCCTAAATTAGATATAAATCCTAGGAAACTTCTAATTTTTTCTTCTTTTGGATATTCATGTATACGATAAATAAATGGTAGATTCATGAAATAAATATGAGTAGCTACACATTCATTAGCCGCAATCATAAAGTCTTCAATTAAGTTTTCCCCAGTACCTCTATCTCTTAATACTACATCAGTAGGTACACAATTCTCATCTACTAATATCTTAGCTTCATCTATACCAAAGTCTATATAGCCTCTATTTACTTTAGCTTTACGAAGTATACTAGCAAGTTCTCCCATTAATTTTAAATCAGCAACGAAGTCTTCATATCCTTCAGGTACTTCATTCTTTTCTAATATCTTATTAACATTTTTATAAGTCATTTGAATTCTAGATTTAATTACACTAGGGAATATTTCGTAATTAGTTTGCTTACCATCTTTATCAAAATCCATCACACAAGAGATGGCTAATCTTTCAACTTCTGGGTTGAGAGAACATATTCCGTTACTTAACTCATGTGGAATCATTGGAATAACTCTATCAACTAAGTACACACTCGTACCTCTATCCATAGCATCTAAATCAAGTGGAGTTCCTTCTTTTACATAATAACTAACATCAGCTATATGAACACCTAATCTATACCCATTAGGAATCTTCTCTATAGATATAGCGTCATCTATATCCTTAGTATCATCACCATCTATTGTGAATATTACTTGGTCTCTTAAATCTCTTCTTCCTTTTAAATCAGACTCATGTACTTCCATAGGAATAGACTCTAATTGTTTCTTAGTTTCTTCACTAAAATCTATATCTATATTATATTTATATATAATAGATAAAATATCTACTCCAGGATCATTAATATGTCCTATAATTTCTACTACTTCACCTTGATATTTATTATCTCCTAGCTTTTTGCCAAGTTCTACAACTACTTTATGTCCATCAACAGAATTCTTAGCTTTATCACTAGGTATTTCTATATCAAGTTTAATCTTATTATCATCTAAAGTAATATGACCAGTACCTTTTTTATCAAACTTAATAAGTCCAATATATCTAGTTATCTTTCTTTCAATGATTCTAAGTACTCTACCTTCTAATCTAGATAAATTCATTTTACTAGTAACTTCAACAAGAACTATATCATCATGTATAGCCCCATTCATATTATCACTAGCTATAAATATATCGTCTTCTAATCCACCAACTTCTACAAAACCAAAACCCTTTTTATTAACACGCATTACACCTTTTTTTAAGTGACTATCTTCAAGCATCATATATTTATTCTTATTAGATCTATAAATTACTACTTCATCTTCAAGTTTTCTTAATTCTTCACTTAACTTAGTAGTATCTTCTACACTCTTAATACCTAATAAATCTTGTATTTCATATATATCAATGGCTTTATCTGAATTTTTTAAAATATTAATAATATCGTCTCTCACTAGGACCACCTTCTCTATTCATTATACTTTATTTTTAGACAAAAAAAAAG
>CAMOXZ010000027.1 GCA_946629545.1 uncultured Caryophanales bacterium
TTTAAAAGAAAAAGCTATTTATATTAATATAGCTAACTATAATGATGATATTAATAATTTAAGTAATAAATTAAAAATAAATATTTATAAATTAGAAGAAACATATAATTATAGATTTATATCTACATATAAACCAGTTAAAAATAATTCAGATACTAGACGTATGAATAGATATCAAATAAAAAGTTATACATCTATAGATAATATATTAAGAATGGTTAAAGGTGAAGAAGTTAAACAATCTTCAGATGATGAAATTAATAGACAAGGAGTTCCTGTATTAAATTACCATTTCTTCTATGATCCTAATGAAGATTCTTGTGATGAATCAATATGCTTAGAAGTATCTAAATTTGAAGAACACTTAAAATACTTAAAAGATAATAACTTTAAAACACTTAATATGGAAGAATATAGAAAATGGATGTATGGAGAAATAGAAATACCTACTAATTCAGTATTAATTACTATAGATGATGGAGCTAAAGGTACAGGTAAGCATAATGGTAATAAATTAAATCCATTACTAGAAAAATATGAATTAAATGCTACTCTATTCTTAATAACTGGTTGGTGGGACATTTCAAATTATATTGGTAATTACTTGGATATTCAATCACATACTAATGATATGCATCAATATGGTACTTGTGGTAGAGGTCAAATAAACTGTTATAGTTATGAAAAAGCTAAGGCTGATATAGACCAATCAATAGCTATAATTGGTAATACAGATTCATTCTGTTTCCCATTTTATATGACTAGTGAAACTTCACTAAAAGTAATAAAAGATGCTGGATTTAAACTAGCATTTGTAGGTGGAAACGTTGATTCTAAAAGAACTAATAATAAATGGTTAATACCAAGATATCCAATACATAGTAATATTACATTGGATAGATTTATTAATATAGTAAATTAAAAAGAATGCTAAGCATTCTTTTTTTTAGATATATTAAGAACTATTCCAATACTTATCATACTTATTAGTAATGAAGACCCTCCATAACTAAGAAAAGGAAGAGTTACCCCCGTAACAGGAATTAACCCTACTACTACAGATAAATTCATAATAGCTTGAAATATTAATTGAAAGATTATCCCAAATGATAAATACTTTGAAAATAAATCATTAGAATTATTACTAATCTTTATACCTCTATATAATAATATACTAAATAAACTAACTACTATAATTGAACCAACTACTCCAAACTCTTCACATATAATAGAAAATATAAAATCAGTTTGAGGTTCTGGTAAATAAAAATGCTTTTGTATAGAATTTAAATATCCTGTACCCAAAAGACCTCCGGGACCTATCGCATATAAGCTCTGTATCATTTGAAATCCTGTTCCTAAAGGATCTTTCCATGGATTAATAAATGAAGTTATTCTATCCATTCTATATGGAGCTATTACTATTAATCCTACTATTCCTATAATACCTAATACCCCTAAAGTAATAAAAAATTTCTTAGGAGCTCCACCAATAAACAAAATTAAAATAATAGAAATAAATAATATAGTAGCTGTACCTAAATCAGGTTGTAACATAATTAATCCAAAGAATATTAATAGTATTAATAATATAGGTATAATATCCAATACTTTTTTAATACTATTCTTACTTAAATACTTACTAGTAAATATAATTAAACTAATCTTAGACGCCTCACTAGGTTGTATACCTAGACTACCTATCCCAAACCAACTTCTACTACCATTTCTAATACTACCAATACCAGGTATTAATACAAGTACTAATAATATAAAACTAATAAATAATATAATATTAGAATATTTATAATAGAAATTATAATTAACTTTAGAAATAATAATCATAAGAATTATACCTATTATAAAGAATATACTTTGATATTTTAAATAATGAAAAGAATCACTAAACTTATATTCTGCCCATATAGAGGAAGATGAATATATCATTAATAATCCAAATACTGATAATATTAATACAACTAAAAAAAGTATTTTATCAAACTTCATATAATCACCATTAAATTATATGAATAAAATACTATAAAAAGAAGTAATCAGTATCTTTAAATGAACAAGCAAATAAATTATTATCTTCATTTTTTAATATCTTAAAGAATGTAGAAAAGTTTTGTTCTAACTCTAATCTAAAATAAGAATTATTTACTAATAATCTACTTATCTCATTCATATATAAATTATTTATATAATGAATATCTTTTCTTTTAGAATATGGAATATTTTGATGAAACTTAATAAATATATCTCTATCAATTCTGTTCTTATCTATAGGAAGAGTTAATTGTTTAAATAGATTATATCCATAATCTACTTCTTCTCTATCTAAATAATAAATATTTCTTAAGATATTATAAAGTACACTAGGAGTATCTCTATATAAAGAAGAAATATCATCTTTTAACTTAAAAATATAATAGACTTTCATATTATCACCAAATTAATGGTATCAAATATAAAAGTCTATTTTTGTCTATTTTAATAATTCCTCTACTTTTTCTTCTAAAGAATCTAAATCAAATCCATACTTTCTATAAACATCACACTTCTTACCACTAGATCCAAATTCATCTAAAGTAATAAGATATTTACTATTATAAATAAGTTTATTCCATGACATTGAACTAGATGCTTCTATAGCTATTTTTCTAACTTCTACTGGTAGAATACTTTCTATATATTCAGGATCTTGTTTTATGAATCTACCTAAGTTAGGAATAGATACTACTCTAACTTCAATTCCTTTAACAAGTAATCTTTTAGCTACTCCTAAAGCTAAATGTAATTCTTCACCACTAGATATTATAATACCCACTGGTTTATTACGAGTATCTAAAGCGATATATCCACCTTTTTCTACTTCATTAGCTTTAGTTTCTTCTAAGATAGGAACAGTATTTCTAGATAGAGAAATAACACTAGGACCACTTTCTTTATCAAGAATAGCATTATATGTACCAATTACTTCATTCGCATCAGCTGGTCTAAAAACATCTAAATTAGGCATAGCACGAAGTGTTAGTAATTGTTCTATAGGTTGATGTGTAGGTCCATCTTCCCCTACACTAATAGAATCATGTGTAAATATAAATATATTAGGTAAATTCATCATACATGATAATCTTAAACTAGGTTTTAAATAATCACTAAATACCATAAATGTAGATAAATATGGTCTAAATCCATGTAAAGCTAAACCATTAGATATAGCTCCCATAGCATTTTCTCTAACACCATAATATATATTCTTACCTAAATAATTATCACTATTAAAATTACCACCATCTTCAATATACGTTTTATTAGCACCAAACAAATCAGCACTACCACCAATTAAATATGGTTTATCTTTAACCACGGCATTAAGCATCTTGCATGAAGTAACTCGAGTGGCTTCAGCTAACTCTTCTGGTGCATCATAAAATAACTCTTTAACTTCAACTTTCTTATTATCATTCATGAAATAATTAAGTTCAGCTTTTACTTCTTCATCTAAAGATTCAAGTTTTTCATTAAACTTTTTGCTTAATCCTTCACATCTTTTATTAACTATATATTGGAATTCTTCCATAGCAGTTTGACTTACCATAAATGGAATATCTCTAACATCTAATTTTTCTTTTATTGCAGTTATATCATCATCATCTAATACTTTACCATGGACTGCATTAGTTCCTTCTAATTTTGAATATTTTCCAATTACTGTTTTTACTTCAATTAAAGTTGGTTTTTCTTCTTGTTTTTTTGCTTCATCAATAGCTTTAGATATTAATTCATAATTATTACCATCTTCTACAGTAATAACATTCCATCCTTGAGAAGCAAATCTCATACCAATATTTTCTGTAAATGTTTCTTTAGTATTTCCATCTAAACATACATTATTTGAATCATACAATACGATTAATCTATTTAATTTTTGAGTTCCTGCAAGTGAACAAGCTTC
Organism: uncultured Caryophanales bacterium; assembly: GCA_946629545.1. Taxonomy (GTDB): domain Bacteria; phylum Bacillota_I; class Bacilli_A; order RF39; family UBA660; genus UBA3789. The sequence goes on from CAMOXZ010000027.1 coordinate 3,962, forward strand.
ATAACTTATTCCTTCCATTAAATCTCCATCACCACAAAGCACATAAGTATAATGATCTACTATACCTTTATATCTAGTTCTTAAATTAGCTTCAGCCATAGCCATACCAACAGCAGTAGCAATTCCTTCACCTAATGGTCCAGTAGTACAATCTACTCCAGGAGTAACACCATACTCAGGATGTCCTGGAGTAATAGAATCTAGTTGCCTAAATCTCTTTAAATCATCTAAAGTAATAGGAAAACCAGCCATAAATAATGTTGCATATAAAAGTGCACTTCCATGACCAGCACTCATTACAAATCTATCTCTATTAAAATATTTAGGATCTTTTGTATCAATATTTAAATGATGTGCATAAAGGGTATATAAAATAGGAGCAGCCCCAAGTACTATACCTGAATGCCCACTATTAGCTTCCTTTATCATATCAATTCCTAAACATCTAATTTGATCAATTATTTTTTGTTGATTAATCTCTGATATATCATTTATACCTATCATCAATTCCAACTCCCATCTTAATTATTAATATTATAACATAAATATTTATTTTTTCTTTATCTTTTTATAAATCTCCATGACAAGTAAAACTACAAGTCCTAAAGCAAATACTAAACTTAAATCTTTTATAGGCATACCAGTAGTTTTTAAGAATGAATTAAAGAACTTTATTTGTATTACTGAAATTCCTAATATAACTGAACCTATTATTCCAAATAAGAATATTTTATTTGAAAATATATTTATTTCCCCAATACTCTTATCTTCACTCTTACAATTAAAAGCATGGATATTTTGAATTATAATCATTAATGCCATTACATAAGTTCTAGCAACTACAATATCAACTTTTTTATAATTAACTAAATAAACCCATAAGCCAAATACTATTAAACCAATAGTAAGACCAGATACTAATATTTGACTTACCATCTTCTTATCAAACAATCCACTCTTAGGGCTTTGATAATTATCAGTCATTATACTCTTATCTCCTTTTTCAAAAGATAATGCAAAGTCTTGAATACCATCAGTTACTACATTTAACCATAATAATTGAATAGCTACTAATGGCATTGGCATATTAAATAAAATAGATAATGAAAAGAATAATACTTCTGCAAATCCACAAGATAATAAGAAATATACTACCTTACGAATATTAGAATAGGCTACTCTACCCTCAAATATAGCACTAACAAGTGATTTAAAATTATCATCTAATAATATTATCTTTGATGTATCTTTAGCTATATCAGTACCACTACCCATACTAACACCAACATTAGCACTTTGAAGTGCTAGTGCATCATTTACTCCATCACCAGTAACAGCTACAAATTCACCTTGTCTTTTTAATGATTCAACTATTCTTAATTTTTCTGATGAACTAACTCGAGCAAATACTTTTTTAGTTTTAACAAACTCATCAAATTCTCTATCACTTTTCTTTAGATACGTTCTTATTTCATCTGATGTAGTTACTTCATCATAACTATTAGTAAGTTTCAAATCTTTTGCAATTTTAAATGCAGTTAATGGATGATCTCCTGTAATCATTAACACATTAACACCTGCATTAATAGAATCTTTAATAGATTTAATTGCTTCTTTTCTAATAGGATCAATAAATCCTACTAACCCCATAAACTTAAGATTTTTTATATCTCTATCTGTATAATTATTTTTCTTAGAAACTTCTCCTTGTGCAATAGCAATAACTCTATAACCATCTTTAGATAATTCTTCATTTTGTTTAAACACTTTATTAAAACTATTATCTTTTCTAAAATTAATACTACTAGAAAATTTACTAACTACTTCAAGTGATCCCTTAATAGTACAATATACTTTATCATTTTCTTCATAAAAAACTGCTGAGTATCCATTAGATGATTCATATGGAATAGAATCAATTATATTAGCATTATCTTTTATTTTTAATTTTTGTCCTAATACTAAAAATGCTAAATCAATTTTATCACCTATCATATTATCTTTAGTAAATGTAGCTTCATTATTAATAACACCTAAATAAGCTATTTCTTTAGCATACTCTAACTTTTCTCCAATAACAGAACCTTCTACCATATATCCTGTACCAGTTATTTCATATTCTAAATCATTAGGTAATACTATTTTCTTAGCAGTTTGTTCATTTACTGTTAAAGTACCTGTCTTATCACTAGCTATTACAGTACAACTACCTAAAGCTTCTACTGAATATAACTTTTTAGATACTACTTTTTTCTTAGCCATTCTATTAGAAGCAATGGTTAAAGCCATAGTAAGAGCTAATGGTAAACCTTCAGGTAATGCACTTACTGCAAGAGCTATTACTGAGATTAATATTTCATTTAATGCAAATCCTTTTGCATATAAAAGTACTGCTAATAAACATGAAAGAATTATTATAACTGCACTAATTTGTTTAGAAAACTTTTCCATTCTTATAGTTAAAGGAGATTTTTCTTCTTTACTATTTTGTAATGTATCAGCAATCTTACCTATCTCAGTATTAATACCAGTACCTACTACAATAGCTTTTCCTCTACCAGTAACAATATTACATCCTGCAAATAACATATTAGTTTGAGAATTAATAGGAACATCTTTTTCTTTTAATACTTTACTAGTTTTAGTAATAGGAATAGATTCTCCAGTTAATATAGATTCATCTACTGTTAAATTATGAGCTTCTATTATTCTCATATCACTAGATATTTTATCTCCAGATTCTAATAATACTATATCACCTGGAACTAACTCTTTAATATCTATTTCCATTTCTTTAGAATCTCTAATAACTCTAACACTAACAGGAACTAATTTTTCTAATGAATCTATTGTCTTATTAGCTTTATTTTCTTCATAAGCACCTATTACTAAATCCATAAGTATAATAACTATAATAGATATACCATCTACTATTTCTCCACTTAAAAATGAAAATGTAACCGCTATAAATAAAAGTAATACTATTGGATCTATAATTTGTCCTATAAGTATTTTTAATAAACTATCTTTTTCTTTACGAGGTATAGTATTATATCCATACTTTTCTATTCTTCTTTTAACATCAAGACTACTGAGTCCATTATAACTAGTCTTAAGATTAGTATATAATTCATCAACACTTTTAGAAAAATACTGACTCATCCTATCACCTCACTTTTTACTCTATATAAGATTATAACATATAAACAATAAAAAAAGTAGACAAAGTCTACTTATTTACTTAAATCAAATTTACTTGGATCTAATACTGTATCTTTAGTTAAAACTAATTTTTTATATCCTTTATCACTATTCTCAAGAATAAACTTTTCTACATTATCTATAGTTCTTTTAAATGAGTTATTTATTGTTCTCATACCAGTAGAAACTTTTGATTGTTGATCAAGTAATGCATCTACATAATCTTTATCAAGTATTAAATCAATACCAAATTGTCTTTTATATCTATCTCTCTTCTTAGTATATTCACTAGACTTACAAGTAAGTAGAATTTCTTTTTTAGTTTCTCTTGTTAATTCATCATATGTAAGTACTGTAGTAATACGCGATAACTCTTCTTGAGTGAAATATTTCTTCTCAATAATTCTTTCTCTTACTTGTTCAGGAGTACCTAACATAGGAACAAACTTAGTAGTTGCACCAAAACCTATAGGCTTTTGTTTATCATTAATTCTATCAAATACACCTGCATATATTTTATTTGTCATTGTAGAATCAAAAGTAAAACTATAATGATTATTATCTATAGGAAATGTTCCCCCACCAGTAAATGTTAATAAAATATTCTTTACTGGAGCCTTAGTACTTAAATCACCTGCATCACTTAATTTATCAAATTCATCTAAGAATACTAATCCTCTTTGAGCCTTTTCTAAATCACAGCCAGATGCCTCATATAATGAAGTAATCAAGCTTTCTATACTAGTACCTACAATACCTTCAGTATTTAAGTTAGAAGCATTAAATTCAATCATTGGTATATTTAAATACTTACAAGCAGCTCTAACTGTTTCAGTTTTACCTGTTCCAGTAGGTCCTACAAATAATATTGATTCAATAGATTCTCCATCTACTGCAGTATGATTCATATATAGTTTTTGAGCAAAAGTATCTACTTCATTTTCATGTCCATAAATTCTTTCTCTAATATAATTTCTAAGTCCAATATAAGATATATCTTTATTATCAATAACACCACTATTACTACTAATATCTTTTTTACCTGTACGTACTTTTTCTAATTCTTCAAAATCAATATTTCTATCAGTTTCATAATAATTAACTGTATTACCAGTAATACTAATTCTAGTAATACCATCTGTTTCTCTACGTTTTTTAATTGAATCTAAATTATTTTGATATTTAGTTAAAAGTATTTTAACTTTTTTCAATGATTTAGAATCCATCATTTCTCTAACTGCTTTTTCATTTAAAACAACATTAGGTATAGAATCATCCATATAATATATTTTAGAATCTTCTTCTTCACTAAGCATCTTTAAATTAATCATATTTCTATATGGAATACCTGCTTCGCTAACATCAGTAGTATCCACAAACATTAAAGTTTTTTTATACTGATCATAGAAATAATTACCAATGAAATTTTCATCATCACCATCATAATCAAAAATCATTGACAACTCATCATCAGCATATATCATATCAGCATAATATTTACGTCTTCCATCTAATACATCTAAAAAAATTGGATATTCCTTACCATTTTCACACTTAAAACCATCTTCAGTCTCTTCACCTTTAAGCAAACCAACTGGTTTAAGCATAAACTCAGTATCATCCAATTTATAAATTTCATATTTAATTGCAAACTGACATTTCATTTTTTTCATACGAACCACCTAAAATTATTATAATATCTATTTAATAATAATGTAAATAAAAAAGACTAGATTTCTAGTCCTTTTTTTATTTGTTTAGCAATTTCACTATTTCTATACTTAAAATCATCAGTAACTTCATCTATTACATTTATAAATGGGGGTAAATCTATTTTATCTTTTTCATTAGATAATTCTATCTCAACAATAGCTTTATCTTTCCAGAATGGATAAATATCTATTTCAAAATACTGACTATTATAAACTAAACAATATCTTGTCTTTATAATTTGTCCTCTTTCTGGATCAGCATTTAATAATTCATTAATATATTCTTCTTCAGTTAATCTTTCTTCTACTTCTATTCTTTTTAAATTACTAATAGCAATCTTTCTAGTTTTAGAATAAGTAAATGAATTCTTACTACCTCTTTGTCTTATTCTAACTTCTTCATTATCATCACTTTTTAAATAAGTTTGAACTATTTGTACTTTCTCACAAGTAGGAAGATTTTCTAAATAATTTAAATCAGGCATATCTATTAAGAATTTTCTTTCTATTTCATATGGTTCTGGTTCTCCTAAGACATTAGATATTTCTTTTAATAATCTTTTCATTTTAGTTTCAAAGTCTGTTGAATTATCTATTATTCTAAAATGAGGATGTCCTGTCCAACTAGCTATTAAACTATCATCTAATTTAGCTGCTTCTTCTATAGTTTCTGTTCTAGCTGCATTATCTAAGTTATAGTATTTTTTAGCTCCTTTGGAAGCACTAACTAAGTGAAATACTGCATCATATGAATCTCTTATTTTTACTTCACTAAGTTTTTTGGATTTTAATAAATAATCAAAATCTCTTTTAGTCATATAAGCTTTATTATCAAGTAATCCTCTATCACATACCATTAATACTTTTTCATTAGGAAGTTTTTTTATTCCCTCTTCATAGAACTTTTCTTTAGCAAGTTGTATATCAAATAATACACTTTCAAAGTCACAACTTGTTTTAGTTTCCCATGGAGTAATTCCACTAGTAATTAACTCAGTAGCAGTTTCAGGTACAAATATTATTTTATAACCTTGTTTTTGAAAGAAATTTTGTATCCAGTTCATAGCTGTAGTTTTACCTGCACATGGTCCACCTGTAAGAACTATTTTAGTGATCTTTTGTTTAGGTTTATCTTCTTCTAAAGTAATTAATTCATCTAAACTAATATCAAATATCTCTGATATTTTCTTTAAATTAATTATTGTAGGATGACTCGTACCATTTTCCCATTTAGATACTGCTTTATCTGATACATCTAATAACAATGCTAGATCTTCTTGCGTTAAATTCTTATTTTTTCTAAGTTCATATAACTTATCACCCAATTTATAATCTCTCATATCTTCCCTCCATATTTATAATACAATAATTAACTAAATAATTCTACTAAAAGTAGGTAAACTAACGGTAGAGTTTTCAAAATAAAAAAAGATTAATGTTTAATCATTAATCTCTTCATCATATATAACATCATATTGTACATCAAAGGCTGGACAATCTATTAATACCGCATCAAATTCACCTTTAAATGCATACTTAGTATCTTTAGGAATAACCATCATTTCTCCAGCTTTTAGCTCTACTATTTCGTTATCTACATAAAACTTAGCATTTCCATTTATAAAATAATAAGTTCTATTAGAATTAGTATTCTTCATATATGGATGTTTTCCATTTAAATGAGTTCTTACTACTGAATATCCTATTTGATCATCCTTAGATATATAATTATCTACAATATAATTATTCTCTACCTCTATACTTTTATTCTTGTCGTATATTATTTTTTTATACACAAGTATATCCTCCATCGATTGGTAAAATAACACCTGTTACATAACTTGCTTCATCACTAGCTAAGAAGATTGCTCCTGCATTTAATTCTCCTTCTTTACCATATCTCTTCATTGGTACATGAGTATCAGCAAATTGTTTAAACATATCTGTATCAAGTACAGCAGTTGTTAATTCTGTATAGAAGTATCCTGGACAAATACAATTTACTGTAATATTGTATGGTGCTAACTCTGCTGCAGCAGCTCTAGTAAAGTTAATAACTGCTCCTTTAGATGAATGATATGCAATTGTAGGTATTTCAGTATTTCCTACCATACCATACATTGAAGCTATATTAATTACTCTACCATAATTATTTTTCTTCATAATATTTCCAAATGCTCTAGTCATTTTAAATACACTAGTTTCATCAGTAGCAATAGTAAAATCCCATTCTTCATCATTCATATCAAGTACACCTTTATCTTTAGATGAACCTGCACAGTTTACTAATATATCTACTTTTCCAAATTCTTGTTCAGCAAGTTTTGCTGCATTATCAATATCTTCAGTTAAAGTAACATCACATTTTATTGGAAGTACTTTTACTCCTAATCCTTCTAATTCACCTTTTAATTCTTCTAGTTTTTCTACACGTCTAGCTAAAATAACTAAATCAGCTCCTGCTTCAGCAAAACCTCTAGCCATTTGTTTTCCAAGTCCGCTACTAGCTCCACTAATAACTGCAACTCTTCCTTTTAAATTAAACATAATATAATCTCCCTACTTTCTATATAGATTATATCATACTTAACACTTTCTTTTTTATTTTTGACGTTCATTTGACATCTTTTTTACTAAAATTTTACTACTTACATAATAATCTCTATTCTTATCAGTAACTAATTGCATTAAAGAATTACCAATTACTACATAATAATAATCATTATTAACTAAATGTAATTCATTACATATAAAATCATCTACAAATTCATTATCAAATTTATCTAAATGCATAATATATGGACTATTACATATTTTATTAAATTTATGATCAAATACACTTACACTATTAGCAAAATCTATTAAAGCAGATTCTCTTTCATAATTCTCATTAGTATAAGATATAAAATTAAATGCATGTAGTTCTAAACCTGTTTTTTCATCTTTTTCTTGTCCTATTACTACATAACTATCATAACCAAATACACTAAGTATATTATTAGCCATAATAGCATATTCAGTACACATAGCATTACCTTTTCCTCTAAAATCACTGAATTTATGTTCTTTTATAGGATCATAATATGTTTTATTACTTTTTAAAATCATTTTAAACATTTCATCACGACTATGTATTTTATCATTTCCAAAATAGTTTTCAAGGAATGCCAAAACATGATCAAAGAAATCTGCTTCATTATATACTTCTTGATCTCTTATGTATTTACAAAAATCATATATATATGAATCATCATCTATCATATAATACATTCCACTATTAGAAACTGCACAGTTCTTATCAACTGAAAATCCATAAACTACTTTCATTCCTTTAGGAACATAACCACCATAAAAACATCTTACTTGTATAGGAACTTTCATTTCTGTTTCTTTTAAAGGAATATTAAACATACTTGGATTATAAGATAATACATAACCAATAGTATCACTACCATTATTATTTAATTTAGATATTGACTCTAAATCTCTTATTTCATAAGATAAATGCTTTTCTATTTCTTCATCGGACATATCCTTAATCATATCATAAAAATACATACTATCACCCGTTGAGAGTATATTATACTACAAAACACAAAAAAAATAAAAAGAGATTATTTCTCTTTTACTTTAACTTTAACATCTCTTCTATTTAAAATTATCATACCATAATTAATAAAATCTATAAGTTCCATATATTTTTTTAATCTATGATTTAAATATTTTAATATTTCATAATAAGATTTTTTATTTATACATCCACAAGAAAACATTTCATTAAGTAATTCTCTATTATTAAAAGTAGAAATTATTGCATGACATCTAGCTTCAGTAACTGCCGTATATGGATGCATATTTCCTATATAATAGCTATCTATTTGTTTTATTAATTCTGATCTTTCAAGAACTAAATCTTTAGTAAATATTTCTTTAATAGTTTTTTCTGGTTCTTGTATATCTTTATCATCATAAGAAAACAATATAGTATCTCTTTCACCACATTCTTTACATACTTCTGTGATATTTTCAGGTTTATCATTAGAAATATATATACGATTATTATAATGACTTTTTACAAAATAATTTGTCATAAACCCTCCTAGTATGGTGCCGATTAAAGGACTTGAACCTTTGACCTACGCGTTACGAGGGCGTTGCTCTACCAACTGAGCTAAATCGGCGTACAAAATTATTATAGCACGAAATAAAATTTATTGTATAATATTTATTAGAGGTGAATTTATGAAAATACCTAATAATAAGATTGCTCATAGAGGAATGTTTGATAATATTAAAACTCCAGAAAACTCTATTGCTTCTTTTAAAAAAGCTTTAAAGTATAATTACTCTATAGAATTAGATATACAATTAACTAAAGATAATATATTAGTAGTATTTCATGATTCTAATCTAAAGAGAATGACTGGTATAGATAAATTAATAAAAGAAACTAATTATAATGAATTAAAAGAATTAAAACTATTAAATACAAATGAACATATACCTACTCTAGATGAAGTATTAGAACTAATAGATAATAAAGTATTATTAGATATAGAAGTAAAA
>CAMOXZ010000028.1 GCA_946629545.1 uncultured Caryophanales bacterium
GCAGATATCTTATCAATTCTAGAAATGCCAAATCCAGATGAATGGCTAGTTGATATAGTTCCATCATCTTGGCCTAATGATCCAAAGAAAATACTTAATGGTAAATTAAAATTACCAAAGAACTTATGGTATATCGGTACAATCAATAACGATGAATCAACATTCATGGTTACAGATAAAGTATACGATCGTGCTATGCCAATAGATATTAATACTAAAGTAGATCCATTCAAATGTAGAGAACAAGAAGCAATAGATATTAATTCAAGTTTCTTATATACATTATTTGATGAAGCAGTTGCTAAGCATCCATTATCTTCTAAAGGATTAGAACAAGTAAAAGAAATGGATGATTACATAATAGAACACTTTAGAATTGCCTTCGGTAACCGTATTATGAAGCAATTAAATATATTTGCTCCAGTATACGTTGCTTGTGGAGGAACTGAAGTAGAAGCAATCGATTACTTTATATCTAAAAAGATATTAAGAAAATTCGATTCATTAAGCGTATCATTCATAAGAGATGAAATAGATCCATTTATTAATTTCTTAAATAAGAAATATGGTAAAGGAACTATGAAAGAATGTATAGCTTATGTAGAAAATATTAAAAAGAATATATAGGAGGGGTAATAAATGGGTAAGTTTTATGATTCTATCGGTCAAGAACTTGTCGATAAAAGAGATTCATTTCTTCAAAATATTGAATCAGATATGCATTATATATTGAATCGTAAGAGCGGTACTATATCATTTGATTGGCTTGATGAAATTGAAAACGCATGCCCATTTATTGATACTATCGTAAGATTCCCAAAAGTAACACTAGTTAACGATGAAAGAACAGTAGAAATAGAAAGAGCTAAAAAGATTACTGTTGATAGTGTAAAAGATTTATCTAAACATCCAGATTATATAAATGATGTAGATGAAGATGGAGAAGTCAATATATCAAAAATACTAGATGTTAGAAAAGAAGAAACATACAATATATATGAAAATAGATTCTTATATACATTAATTAGAGATTTAGAGTCATTTATACATGATAAAGAAGAAGAATTAGAAGACTTAGATTTATCAGACCATAAGAAATTAGATTATTATTCTACTACAACATGTGAAGATGAAAGAATAGATATAGAACTTAGAATAAGAGCAGGAAAAGCTAATGGTGAAAATGCTAATAATATGAAATCTCTAGTAGAACAAGAAAAAGAGAGAATCAAAAAAGTAAAAACATATATAACAAGTTGGTTAAGAAGTGCAATGGTTAAAGAACTAGAAAAAGCTCATGTTCAAACAATTAATCCGCCTGTAAAACCAACAAACGTTATCTTAAAGAATCCTAACTTCCAAGTAGCAGTAAAACTATGGGAATATATTTTGAGTCAAGAAAGATTTGCTGGTGCCAAGAAACAAACACTAGAAAGTGAAGGTAATCAAGCACTACTAGGATACTTAGATGATGCATTCTTAACTTCATACTTTGTACTTGACTCAATATCTAAAAAGAAAAAAGATGAAAAGGAAAAAATACTAAAATATGCAATTGTATTACTTTCAGAAGAAGTATATAGAACCATGACTTTATTACAAGCAAATGGTGTTGATATAACTGAAGAAGAATTACTAGATGCCTTATCTAAGTTAGTTCAAAAAGAGAGTAACAATCGTTTGGTTGGTATAGAAGATATTAAAAAGAAATTTCAATCAGAAATTGATGAATACTTAAAGAAGACGAAGAAAGGTTTATAGTATATGAAAAAAGTAATTTTAAAAGTATTAAAGTATTTCTTTATAGTAATCTTTGTATTATTCATATCAATGGTATGTTTACAAAGATTCAGTAACAATAGAATAGCAATATTCAATTTTAGACTATTCACAGTTATCACAGGCAGTATGGAGCCTAGATATAAAGTAGGAGACGTATTAGTAGCTGTAGAAACTAAACCAGAAGATATTAAAGTTGGAGATGCTATTAGTTATCTAGGAGCTAAAAATAGTTTCAAAGATAAAGTAATTACTCATGAAGTAGTTAAAATAGAAAAAGATAAACAAGGTAAATATTATTTCCACGCAAAAGGACTTGCTAATGCAATAGAAGATCCTATTGTAGGAGAAGACCAATTATATGGTGTTGTTAAATATAGAGTAGTAACTCTATCATTTATCTATAAAATAGTAGGAACACCTCTAGGATTCTTCATATTTGTAGTAATACCTATTTTATATATAGTAGGATCAGAATTAGTAACATCATTAATGGAAAAAGAGGAACTAAGAAGAAGTAAAGAAGCAAAATAGAAAGGGTGATATTCATGCTTTCTAAAAAAAGGAAGGTATATTTAAGATTAAATATTGTCTCCATTCTATTTACTGTTATATCTCTTACATCAGTAACACTAGCTTGGTTCGCTTATAGTGGATTAGCTACTGCTAAGACTGAAGTTGGGGTAAAAGCTTGGTACATAGAATTCGAAAAAGACAATGAACCAGTATCTAATAATATTATTATATCTTTAGAGGATATATATCCTGGCATGGAGCCTAAAAAAGAAGAAGTCACTATAAAGAATATGGGTGATGTAGATACTAAGCTAAAATACAGTATAAATAAAGCTCGTATCTTAGATTCTAATGAAGATTATTATGAATTAAGTAATAATATGGATAGTAATTATATAGAAGATGCTTTATCTCATAATTATCCATTCCATATAGATATTAATTTAAGCACACTATATATAGATTCTAAAGAAGATGCTAAATTTGAAGTAAGTGTAACATGGCCTCTAGATTCAGGTAATAATGCCTTAGATAGTCTATGGGGTAATAAAGCATATCAATATAGTCAAGCACAAGAAGAATTAGAACCAAATGAAAGAGAACCAGCTATAGAAGTAACAATCAATGTAACAGCAGAACAAGCTATAGATGACCTAGATAGTGTAGATACACACTTCTTACTAGGTAAAAAGATTAAATTTGATACATCTACAGGAGAAACTTGTACTACAGGAAATACATGTATAGATACTTATGTTATAGATACATTTAATGCTGTAGAAGATGAATATGTTAATCTATTACCAACAACAGACTTAGGTAATGGAACATTCCAAGATTATCAAAGTATTAATCCAAACTGGCATACAGATTTTAACTTATTAACAGCCAGAGATATATTAAAAGTAATATCATTAGATATAGATGAATCATTAGTAAAAATAAATGGTATATCAGACTCAGTAATTGGTAGAATATTAACTAATACAAGAGCTAATAGTATTATAAATAATGTAGTCACAAATAATGGATATTTCTCATATACAAGCTTTGATTATATAAAACATAATTCATGTATATGGACAAGTGATACATATAGTGATAAAGGATTTGCCTTAGATGATACTAAACTATATGGAGAAAACAAAAATACAGAGTGCAAAATGATCCCTGTATTACATGTTCAAAAAAGTAAATTAGTAGTTGAATAAACTACTTTTTTTATGACACTTTTTGTTCAAATGATAGATTTGTAGTGATAGTTACACTGTCATGAGTAGCAGCATATGAACTATCTTCTTCATTACCCATTTCTTCTTCATCTTCAGTATCATACCATTCAAAATAGATTCTAATAGTAATAACCCCAAAACCTTCATCATAATCAAAAGATTCATCTATCTTGTTATCTTCTATTTCTATTTCTTCTCCATCATCGATAGTATAGCTCTTAATCTTTAAATCAGCCATTTCTTCGTTTTCTAATGTAAGATGTAAGTCAAAAGATGTTTCAACGTTAGTAGCATCTATTTCGATATCATAATAACCTAAACTAGATGGTGCAAGCTTACCAGCTGCAACATTTTTATTTTCAATAATATTTGGTTTGATGTTTAAAGATCTAACATTACCACTAGTAATATCTTCACCATTAATTAAGATTTGCCATTTAGCAAAATCAAATGTAACATCTCCATTGGCATCTGCTGCATATCTAGAATAAGTAGTACTTATGATAGACATAGAAAAAGCTAAGGTAATGATGCCAATCAATATCTTAATTCTTGTTTTCATATACAGACGCCCCTTTCTAGTTATAATTATATAATAATTATACAGTACAATTGTAAACCTGTGTCAAAGATAGTGTAAATAAATTGTAAGTATATGTAAACGATATGTAAAATGACGCTAACTAGACACACATACATTGAATGGATTAGCCAATGTGATATAATTAATTTAGGTGATATTATGGGAACACTCTTTTCTGATGTGGATCAAACTAAAAATATAGCTAAAATTTATGAACTTTTTACCAATCTTTTTAAACATCCGTATGTAGAAAATAGAATAAAAAATATTGATGAATATCTAGAAGACAGAAGATGTTATATGGCTTTTGTTTCAACAATGGTCTCATATATCTTAAGCCACTGCTATGAACAAGCAAAAAATTATGATGAGTCAATTATAAATACAGTTTTAAGTGGATTTTCATTTTGGGATAAGATAGAATGTAAAGAAAAACTATCACCATCTGAAAAGTTTAAGCAATTTAGAAATTGTTTTGAACATGCAGATTATTATTTATACATTGATAGTGGCGCTGAAAAAGATGAAAATAACAATATATGTATAAGCTCTTTTTCTCAAATTCACTACTACTTCGCCAACGAAAAAATAGCAGGCAAAATAGATTTTATAGAATTCTATAAACTATATTCTGCACTTATAAGCTTATTTACTAAGTATAATAAAAATAATAAGATAGCTATGTTAATAATAGACCAAGACTCCGTAAGAAGACTTGGACATATAAGAAATTCTCGTGACCTTGAGAAAATATTAGAAAACTCAGTAATCAGAGATATATCAGCTTCAGTAAATTCTTTATCTAAAGAGGTAAATATAACCATTGATGATAGAGCTATTAATGATTTCAGTCATTATGGGACATCAATAAAAAATTATGAATGGAAACCTGAACGAATATATACTACTCCAGAAACATTCATGCTTAATTCAAATAAAATAAGATACTTTATTTCAAATAAAGTTGAATTAGGTATGAATCAAATTGATATAGTAACTAGAAGACTAACAGCAGAAGAAAAGGAAACAATAAGAAAACATATAAGGTTTATCACAAGAAATTTTGATAGACAATATACTATGACAGATGACTTTGTTGTTCAAGTATTGGCAGATGATTATATATGTTATAAAGCACAAGATATAATATTTGAAATGTTTTATGATTTATGGGGAAACAACTATAATTCAATTTCTCTAAATACACTCCAAAAGCAAATTAAAAGAAGATTAAACTATCAAGACGATTTATTAGCACTAGCTCCAGGACTATATCTAACAACAATAATGGCTTCAGCAAATTTTTTCTTAAATTATTTATATGAGTCTAATAAAAAAGGAGAAGAATTATTTAGATATTCAGGAATAGATATAAGTGATATTGAAATTGAAAATAAAATAAATGATAAACTTTTAAAAATAACAGACCCATTATTAAAAGAAAAAGAAGAACTAACTAGCATAACAAAACAAATAAAAGGAATGGAAGATAAACTAATATGGGCAAAAAAACAAATTGGAATATTAAATTTACCTAAAAATAAAGATCCTCAAAAGACAGAAAAACTCCAAAGTGTTAATGAATTTATAAATACATATGACGAAAATAAAAGAAAATTAGATGAAAGAAAACAAGAACTATTAAGCATAATTAATAATAGTAGGAACTCCTTGCCATATACGGATTCATATCACTTATTTAGACATTTAAGAAATAGTGTTGCTCATGGTAGGTTTAAAGTTAATTTTGATAATGGCTTTGATAGCAATGATCTAGGTAAATCTATAATAACATTTTATGATATAGATGAAACAAAAGATGATAAAATAGAAAATGATAATATAATAATAAAAATGAATTTAAATAGATTTGAAAAATTAACAAAAAATCTAGCAAGCGTAATATATAACCAAATAGAAGATAAAGATTTTTATTATGAAATACCACATGAAGAAGCAAAAGATGGAGAAAAAGCAAAGAACTAGTGCAAATACTAGTTTTTTATTTTTTGTTTTAAAAAACATAAATAAAAATTATATGTATAATCTATGTAAAAGTCAATAAATACAATGTAAATCGAACAAATTACATAAATCTTTGGAAAATGTTTTTTTATAAGGAAAAATAAAAAATGCCTTTACATTGAAAGTGTAATTTTTAAAAAAAGTGTGCAAAAAATATTTACTTTGATCCTAATTTAATATAAGATTGAATTAACAAAGGTCAAAGGAGAAGAAGTAAATGGAAAAGGATTTTTTAAATGATATCGTAGTAGTTAAAAGAAGCGGTCAACGTGTTAACTTCAACGATACTAAAGTAGCTATAGCTATCAAAAAGGGATTTGATAGTGTATATGAAGACTACGATGAAAAAGATGTTAATAAAGTAAAAGAGAGCGTTATTAACAGCATTTGTAAAAAATACAAAGATAGAAAGACAATTGGTGTTGAAGATATCCAAGATATTATAGAAGCCGAACTAAAAAGATTAAAATATGATGAAGTATATGAATCATATAAAGGATATCGTGAAAGAAGAGCTGCATCACGTGAAGCTTTCGTAGAAAAACAACAACATAAATTTGTTAAAGCAATCGAATCATTAGGATTAAAGAGTGCTGCAGAAGAAAATGCTAAAAGAGAAAATGCAAACGTTGATGGAGATGGACCAATGGGAACAATGTTACACTTTGGTTCAACAGTATCAAAAGAATTTGCAAAAGCTTATTTAATGGATGCTAAATATGCAAGAGCTCATGATGAAGGAGCAATTCATATTCATGACTTAGATTTCTGGGCTATGGGTACTACAACTTGTACACAAATAGATCTAGATAAATTATTTAAAACAGGGTTCTCAACAGGACATGGTTACTTAAGAACACCTAATTCAATTGCATCTTATTCAGCATTAGCTGCAATCGCAATTCAATCAAACCAAAATGAACAACATGGTGGACAAAGTATTCCAGCATTTGATTACTATATGGCACCTGGTGTATTAAAAACATTCAAAAAAGAATTTAAACAAGAATTATCAGAATTACTAGATTTCGAAGGATTCGCTGAATATATTAATTTTGATAAAGTAGTAGAAGCTATTAATAAATTAGAAAGCATTGAATTTGATTTAGATACATTTAAATCATTCTATTCTAAGAGTAAGAAAGTAGAAGATATCTTCAAAACTGCTTACGATAATGCAATAGCTAAAACAGATAGACAAACATTCCAAGCTATGGAAGCATTTATTCATAACTTAAATACAATGCATTCAAGAGCTGGAGCTCAAGTACCATTCTCATCTGTTAACTTTGGTACAGATACTTCTCCAGAAGGAAGAATGGTTATTAAGAATTACTTATTAGCTACAGATGAAGGATTAGGACATGGAGAAACTCCAATATTCCCAATCTCAATCTTCAAAGTAAAAGAAGGAATCAACTATAATAAAGAAGATCCAAGCTATGACTTATTCAGATTAGCTTGTAAGGTATCTGCAAAAAGATTATTCCCTAACTTCTCATTTATAGATTCAAGCTTCAATAAAGCATTGTATGATCCAAAAGATTATAAAACAGAAGTTGGATACATGGGTTGTAGAACAAGAGTTCTTGCTAATGTATGTGGACCAAGCGTTACTCCAGGTAGAGGTAACTTAAGCTTCACTTCAATCAACTTACCAAGAATTGGTTTAAAACATGGTATTGCTTTAGGTGAAAGAGATAAAGCTGATATGAAAGGATTCTATGAAGAATTAGATGAAGTAATGGAATTAGTAAAAGGACAATTACTTCAAAGATTTGAATGTCAATGTTCTAAATCAATTAGAAACTTCAAATTCTTATTAGGAAGTCATGTATGGTTAAATAGTGAAAACTTAACACCTACAAGTAAAATCAGAACAGTATTAAAACATGGAACATTATCAATTGGTTTCATAGGACTTGCTGAAACACTTAAAGCTTTAATTGGAGAACATCAAGGTGAAAGTGATAAAGCTCAAAAATTAGGACTTGAAATAATTGGTCATATGAGAAAGAAATGTGATGAATTCACTAAAGAATATAACTTAAACTTCACTTGCTTAGCTACACCAGCTGAAGGATTAAGTGGACGTTTCGTAGGAATCGACAGATCAATCTATGGAAAGATAAAAGGTATTACTGATAGAGAATACTATACTAACTCATTCCATGTACCAGTTTATTATAAAACTAGTGTTAAACATAAAATGGAAATTGAAGGCCCATATCATAAATTAACTAATGCAGGACACATTTCTTACGTTGAATTAGATGGAGATACAGTTAATAATGTAGATGCATTTGAGCAAGTAGTAAGAATCATGCATGATAATGATATCGGTTATGGTGCAATCAACCACCCAGTAGACAGAGACCCAGTATGTGGATATGTTGGTGTTATTAAAGATGTATGTCCTAGATGTGGAAGACATGAAGGAGAAGGCGTACCAATGCAAAAATTAAACAGTGATGAATTTTGCTGTATGTAATAAAAAGAAAGAGAGGTAGAAATTATGGAAACTAAAAAAGTAAAAACAGTTGGTGACGGAGTTAAATTTGAAAGAATCAGAAGAATTACTGGATACTTAGTTGGAACTCTAGATAGATTCAACAATGCAAAAAAAGCAGAAGTAGCAGATAGAGTAACTCATGGAACAAACTAGAGATGAAATAAGATTAGCTTCAGACTTACAAAGTGATAGTATTGTCGATGGACCAGGATTAAGAACGGTAATCTGGACTCAAGGTTGTGGACATAAGTGCAAGGGTTGTCAAAACCCACAAACATGGGACCATAATGGAGGAGGATTAGTTCCTTTAGATATGGTAAAAGAAGCCATTGATGAATTAGAATGCCAAACAGGTATCACATTCAGTGGTGGAGATCCTATGTATCAACCATACCAATGCACTGAACTAGCCAAATATTGTAAGAAAAAAGGCTATAATATTTGGGTATATACAGGATTCACTTATGAGAAATTAATGGAAATGGCTAAGAAAGATAAAATATATTTAGAATTTCTAAAATATATAGATGTCTTAGTAGATGGACCATTTATCTTAAAAGAAAGAAATCTAAGTCTATTATTTAGAGGTTCAAGTAATCAAAGACTAATAGATGTACCTAAATCATTAAAAGAAAATAAAATAGTTTTATTTGATGAATCTGAATATCTAGAAGAAGACAAATTAAAAAGAAAAAAAACATATATTTAAAAAGTCCAATTTTGGACTTTTTTTGTTATAATGAAGATAGGTGATCATATGAATAAGAAAATATTAATTCCAATAATTAGTTTAGGAGTATTACTAGTAATAGTAATTACCACAATTATACTATTAAATAATAGAGTAAAATCTTATATTATTATTGATATAAATCCAGCATTTAGAATAAACTTAGATAAAAATAATAAAGTAATAAATATAAAAGCTTTAGATAAAGATGCTAAAGGTATAATTAAACCTAAACTTAAGGGAAAATCATATAAAGAAGCTTTAAAAGTAATAGGTGAAAGTACAGGAGACTATTCTAGAGATAATAATATTACTATTCTTATTCATACAAATAATATTTCAAGTAAAAAAGTAGAGAATGAAATAAGTAAGATATATGTAGAACTAGATATTCATTCAGAAATAATAATTATAGATAAAATAACTATTGAAGATAAATTAATAGCTAGAAAATATAAAATAACAGAATTAAAATCACATTATATAAATTCAATAAAAGAAGAACATAAAGATATCCCAATAGAATACTTAGTTGAATCACCTCTATATTCATTAAAAGATACAGAACAAAAAGGATTATATTGTGAAGATGGATATTTTCTAGATGGAGATCGTTGCTTAAAAGAAAAAGAAAGAAAAGAAGCAAAATATGGTTTAACATGTGCTGGAAATTCATTTGAAGAAGATGGTGTATGTTATGAACAAGCACAAGCAACTTTCTTAGAAGAATATGAATGTGAAGAACATAGAACTTTAGGTAGTGATAATAAATGCCATAATACTATAAAACAAGATGTAATGGGTAAATGTGAACAAGGTGAATATGATCGTAATGATAAAAAATGTAGAGTAAAAGAAAAAGTAGGAGAAGCTACTGAAATATGTAGAATAACTAGAGAAACAGATATTCTTATGGATCATAAATGCTATGGACCAAAACCAACTATTAATGGAGGATGCTTAGGAAACGACGTAATTATAAATGGTGGTTGTGTTGATTTAAGTAGATACTACGAATCAGATTGGGAATGCTCAAATGGAGAATTCTTACCACAAAATTCAGATGACCATAATTGTTATGAAGAAGTAATTGTAGAACCAACTTCATTCTATTGTGAAGAAGAAGGATTTGAAGTTAAAAATGGAGAATGTATTAAAGAAGAAACAGTAAGAGCAACTAAAAAAGTATCTTGTCCAGAAGGTTCAGATAAAGTTGATAATAGATGTATATATAAAAACAAAACAACACCTAAAGTAGAAGGTTATATTTGTGATTATCCAAATAGTAGAATAGAGGATAATATCTGTATAATATACGATGAGAAAGAACCAAAAGAATAAATAATTTACAAAATTCCACTTTTGTGATATAATATAAAGCACTTTCCAAAAGGGGTGGAATTATGACAAAAATAAGTATTATTAAGAAAAAAGATACATATACTTATAAATTCTATATGTTAGATGAGAATAATAGACCATTTTGTGTAACAGAAAGTGGCTTTAAAACAGCAGAAGAAGCATTAAAAAAAGCTAGGAAAACTCATGAAACTCGTTTATATGTATATAATATCGCTAATGACCCAATAACTAAGACTATAAAAAAAGTAAAGAGATTTAATGAAAAAACTCTTAAACCATTTGTAGTAAAAAACTTAAAAATTACTGATGGTGGATGTAAGTTATTAGCAACTGCCTCAATAGTAGTAGTTATTGGAGTAGTAGGATTTCGTACTGCTAAGTTAATTAGAGATTATAAAGATAAATTTGCTGAACCAACAGAAGAAGTAATAGAAGAAGAATATCATAAAAAAGAATTAATAACTTCAAAAGATTGTAATTTTAAAGACTTACATATAATTTTAAGATCTGCAAAAAATGATACTACAGGAGTAGCTTCAGTAGCAAATGATATGCTTACAAGATTAGGAGTATCTACTGAAATAGTTACTAGTGGCAGTAATCTATCAACTAGAGTAAAAGATAGTATAAAGAATAATAAAGATAATAAGATAGTAGTAATTAATTTAGAAACAGGATATGAAAATAAAACATCTAATAATACTATAATTATGGGAGATTCTTCTAATAAAAGAAAATATTCATCAGATATATTAGCTGCTTGTATTAAAGCATCTCTAAAGGAATATAGCTTATCTCCATATATAAGAAGTGGAGTAAAAAAGAATCTTTGGAGAAATCAATCATATCTAGAAAAAGAATTAAATGATTCAATTCTAATTAATAGGGTTAGTCAATTAACTATAGATTTACCAAAAACAATAGCTAAAGATTCAATAGTTAGAAATGATGCAGCTGCATCTATAGTAGAAGGTATAATGCGTTGGACTACTATTGATCCTGAAGAACGTTATAAGAATATATATTACACAACAGAATATGGTGATTCATTAGATAGTATTACTGAAGAATATGGTATAACACTTGATGATATAAAAAAATATAGTGATATTACTATGATTAAAGGTGTAAGTGTAGGTAATACTGTATTAGTATCTACAATACCAGAAGTAGCTACAAATAATTGCATAGTAGATAATCCATTTACCACAACATATTCTAATAATATAAAAGAAATATTAAAAACATATACAGTACAAGAAGGAGATACTCTTACTAAAATAGCTAATAAGTATGGAGTAAAACCAGAAGATATAATAACAAATAGTGAAAATCCAAATCTTATCACAGTAGGAGAAAATGTATATATAACTACATATAATTTATATGAAACACATGGTAAATCAACTACTAATGAAAAAGTATTAACAAAATAAAAAGATATAGATATATATCTTTTTTTTTGTTATAATTAGAGTGAAAAAATAAAAGGAGCCAATATAGCCCCTTAATCTATATACAGAGGATCTTCACATTACTTAGTGAACCTTCCTCTAATATAATATATGTAGATATTTAAAAATGATACCAAAATATGATAGAATAATAAGAGAAATATAGATAAAACTATATAAAGGAGCACATATGGATACAAGAGAAGAATTAAAAGTATTAGAAACATGTTTAGAAAAAATAAATGATTTATGGAGGTCACTTTGACATTCCATCTAAAAAAGAAGAAATAGATAGATTAACTCATATAATTGAAGATCCTAATTTCTGGAATGATAGAGAAAAAGCAGAAGAGACTTTATCAAAACAAAAAGAATTAAAAGATTTAGTAAAAAGTATAGAAGATTTAAAAGTAGAAATAGAATCTACTCTAGAAGTATTAAAACTATTAGAAGAAAATGATACTGAATTATATAATGATATAAAAGTATCAGTAAATGAAATAAATGAAAAGGCAGAAAAATTAAGTTTATTATTAATGTTAAATGGTCCATATGATAAATGTAATTGTATCTTAGATATACATCAAGGAGCAGGAGGAACAGAGTCTTGTGATTGGGCTAGTATGTTATATAGAATGTATTTAAGATATTGTGAAAAAAAGAATTTTAAAGTTGAATTATTAGATTACCAAGATGGTGATGAAGCTGGTATTAAGAATGTATCTATTAGAGTAATAGGATTAAATGCTTATGGATATCTAAAAAATGAAAAAGGTGTTCATAGACTAGTAAGATTATCACCATTTGATTCAAATAATAGAAGACATACTTCATTTGCTTCAGTTGAAGTAACACCTGAAATAGAACAAGATAATACTATAGAAATAGATGAAAAAGATTTAAAGATAGATGTTTATAGATCAACTGGTGCTGGAGGACAAGGAGTAAATACTACAGATTCAGCAGTAAGAATAACACATTTACCTACAAAGATAGTAGTAACTTGTCAAAATGAAAGAAGTCAAATTCAAAATAAAGAGCAAGCTTTACGAGTATTAAAAAATAAACTTCTATTAATGAAAATAGAAGCTCAAGAAGAAGAATTAAATAGAATAAAAGGAGTACAATCAAACATTGATTTTGGATCACAAATACGTAGTTACGTACTACATCCATATTCAATGGTAAAAGATCATAGAACTAATGTAGAAACAAGTAATGTTT
>CAMOXZ010000029.1 GCA_946629545.1 uncultured Caryophanales bacterium
GTGGGTATTATTATTTGTAAACAGGACAATGAATATGTAATCAAATACTGCTCTGATGATAGGATTATTGCTAGAAAATATGAATTAGTATGATATAATAATTACTGGAAGTGATTATATGATTTATAACATTGGTATGTTATGCAAACATTTTAAAGGAAATGATTTGCTTGAAAAGAATATATATAGAATTGAAAATTTAGGAGTTAATGGTTCTAATATAGATGAATCACAAATTACATATACCGGTGATGGTATATTAGCAACAGCAACTAACTTAGTTGTATATAGTAATATTTTTCAAGATAATAAATTGTTTTGCCGTGAATATGAGGATATTTCTGGAGAATTATCTGATGAAAAGAAAGAGATGTTTAATCAAAATATAAAAGTTCAACCACTTACAGATGAAGAAATATCTATAGTTAATAGTGAAGAATTTATTGAAAAGAAAAAGGAATTAGTTGCAAAAAAGTTTTCTAAAAAAATGTAATAAGAATTATCAATATGATAGTTCTTTTTTATAAAAATTACATGTATGATATAATGA
Source organism: uncultured Caryophanales bacterium (assembly GCA_946629545.1). Classification (GTDB taxonomy): domain Bacteria; phylum Bacillota_I; class Bacilli_A; order RF39; family UBA660; genus UBA3789. Next base: position 551 of record CAMOXZ010000029.1, read on the forward strand.
ATATGGGATGTGATTCTATGATAATAAATGGGGCTAATATAGGAGAAAAGTCTGTTGAATATAAAAAATTATCTAATCATAAGTGGACAGATGATAAAGAATTAATGGAATTAATTAAGAAACTTGAATTATTATATTTAGGTATAGAAGATAAATCTAAAGTAGAAACTATTAATTCAATGGATGTTGATAGCAATGGCAATGTTATTATTCCGGAGCATGCACTAAATCATAGATGTTCTAATTCACTAGAGAGTTTAAGCGAAATAGCTAAACATGGTTTATTAGCTGCTGAATGGTTTGGTGAATTAGAAAGTGAAAGAGAAGGATGTTTCTGTACTTTTTTATCTAGAATGAAAGGTGATAGTTATCCTTATAAAGGCGATTTAGCAGAGGATGATAATAGTAGATTAAATATAGGCAAAAATGTTATTTTGTTTTTTGATGAAAATAATTCATTGATGCAATATTTATTACATTTGGATTATTTTGAATTTGAACATAAAAAACAAACTGATCCAAATTATACTTCATCATATACTAAAGAAGAATTAGAAATATTAGAAGAATTAATTGAACCAATATCACCTGCTGGTAAAAACATGCGAAAGTCTCATGATTTTAAAACTAATTATTGGTCTGCTATTCCTGGAGGAATTCCATCAATGTTAATAAATGGAATATGTGTTAAAAATAATAATTATACTGAAGAAGAATTAGATGAGATAAGTAATATGTATCCTAATGCTACTGTTTTTGATTCAAATAAGAAAGTATTGAGATATCCACTTATGAGCGAATCTAATGATTTTATCGATGAAAAGACTATATAGAAATATATAGTTTTTTATTATAGACATTATTTTTTTATGTGTTATAATAAAAAGCAATATATATTTTTGGAGGAATTATGACAAACATAGAAGAAAATGAAGATTTAATTTCACAAGTAAAGAGAGTATTATTTAAATATTGTCCTTATACAAATGATAGAGTATCATTAATGGATGGTAATACACCTGAATTTGATATGCATTTTAATTTAGGTAAAGATTCTACTGATGTATTATTTGTTTATGGAAATAGTAGAGCAAAATCAGGAGTTGAAGATAGTGTATCAGTACCTTATGTTGCTACACTTGATGAGATTGAGGAATTAATAGATTTTATAAAAGAAGATCATGAATCTATGCGTTTTGATAAACACGATGCACATAAGAAAGTTACTGAGTTAAAATTCAATATTAATTGGAGAGAGGAAATGATTAAAGGACTTGATTGTGGAACAATAAGCATAGTATTACATTTCCGTGGTAATCCTGAATTAGAAAATAAATATACATATTTTTTAAATCAAAAGTATTTTAATTCTAGTGATTTAGCTTGTAAGTGGGGATATACTAATGAAGTTATGAAAACATATATTGATTCATTAGATAAAGAAGGGTTAATAAAACTTTTAAGTAAAATGAGTGAAGAAGAATTAAGAAGCATGATTAGTCCTAATATGAATAAAGTAATGGAATATGCTAAAGAAGAGCCAAAAGTAAAGGAATTATTATATAAGAATAATTAGGAGGTAAAATATGATTACATTTGAAGGAAGATATACTTTAAGACTAGATCAAGTAATAGACATGATGCATATTATTTATAAAGATGAAGGAAGAAATGTTAATTTAATTGTTATTAATACAAATAAAGGTGAAGCTATTATAGAAGCTACTGAAACAGTAACTTATAATGGTGTTACTAAAACTGCTACTAGAGTAGTTAGTAATGAAGAAATAGAGGAATTATTACATATCTTCTTTGCAAGAGCTGGATTTGAAAATGTTAATATAGTGCATTATGGTGCAGAAGGTACTACAGTTAAAGATGGTATTTTTAACAATTTAGTTAGTACAGTAAAACATGATGAAGCAAATCAGTATGTTGTTATTCCTTGGACAAAATCTGATGTTAAGTTTTAATTGAAAAAAAAACGACTTTTTAGTTGTTTTTTTGTTTACTAATGTTTTAAATTTAGATATAATTTTTTATAGGGAAGTGATGAGATGAAAAAGGTTACTGATATATATAAAGTAGACGAAGATAAATTAGCTCATAGTTTCCAAGATGCTTGTAGTGATAAAGAGTTTTATGATTATGCTTATGGTTTAAATGTAAAAGAAGATATATTGATGAGATATACATCTTCATTACAAGATGCATTTCTAGAAAATAAAAACTGTAAGAATTGTAAAGGACTAGATTGTTGTTTAAATAAAGTAATTGGTTATTGCTATAATGCAGTTAATGATAAAGGAATGATTAATTTTTCATATGATGCATGTGATTATATGAAAAAGAAATTAAAAGATGAATCTTATAAAGAAAACTTAGATTTATATGAGATGCCTAAAGAGATTAAAGATGCATCATTTAAGAATATTTATAAAGATGATAAAGCAAGAGTTCCTATAATTAAATATTTTAAAGAATTTATGGATCATTATAATGATGAAGAAAAACCTAAGGGAGTATACTTAAATGGATCATTTGGATCTGGTAAAACTTACTTAATAGCTTGTTTATTTAATGAGATGGCTAAAAGGGGAGTTAAAAGTGTATTAGTATACTATCCAGAGTTTTTAGTAAGTTTAAAATCATCGTTTTCAGATGACTTTGAAGAAAAAAGAGAATATGTAAAGAGGATACCTTTATTATTACTTGATGATATAGGTGCTGAAAATACAAGTAATTGGTCTAGAGATGAAGTTTTAGGACCAATACTTCAATATAGAATGGAAAATCATTTACCAACATTCTTTACTTCTAATTTAACAATAGATGAATTAGAAGAAGCACTTTCCACAACATCAAGTGGAGTTGATAAAGTTAAGGCTAGAAGAATAATAGAGAGGGTAAAACAATTAACAGAATCATTTGACCTAATTAGTAAAAACAGGAGAAATTAGAAAATGAAGAGTATCGAGAAATCATTGACAAATTTTTTAATTGGTACTGGTCCTCGTGTAAGTGAGGAGGTACTTATCGATTATGCATCTAAGAGTAGAGAAAAAGCCAATGAAATTATCGATATTCTTTTTAATGTCATAAATTATGATTTAGATGGTTATACAGGAGTTAAATCTTTAGAAAAAACTAGGGATTTATTAAAATGTATAAGTACTGTTATGCTTAATTCTGATAAAGTAGATAGAGGTATTGTTGCTAGAAGAACACTTAAATTAGATTATAAGTTAGAACATTTAACTGAATCAAATAAGAATAAAATAATAGATATAGATAATGCTGATAGTGAGATAGAAAAGACTAGATTAGCAGTAGATGCAGTATCTGATCATACTATGAATACTGAAACTAAACAATATGATGTTATTGATTTATTAGTTAATGGTATTAAAGATATGGCTGTAATAGAAAAGACTTTTAGTAAATGGTCTTCTATTGTAAATGCTAAAGATAAAGAAGGAATATGTTTATTCCAAAATATGGTTATTAAATATATGAATAGTGTAGGTTCTGGTAATGAAGAAGATGCTTTATACTATAGTAATTTATTAACATTAATTATGACTCAAAAGAGTTTTAAATTATCTGATAAAGATAAAAGAGCTTGTTTAGAGGTTATATATACAGCTATTAATAAAATGAGTTGTAATAAGAATAAGAAAAAGAAAAATATATTACATATAGAGTTTTTAAGTAATTTAGTAGATGGTATTAAGGGTGAAGAAAAAGAAGTTAAGATAGATGAATTATCTAAGAAATATAATATATCTATTTCTTTTGAATCTGAAATAATAAATCAAGTTAGTACTATTAAAACTAAAGTTGGTACTATGACTGATAGAATAGTAGTAGATGATTATACTATTACTATTGATAAAGAGGGTGCTATTGAAATAGATGATGCATTAACTTGTAGAAAACTACCTAATGGTAATTATTTATTAGGAGTACATATTGCTTCAGTACTTGGATATTTTCTATATGAATCAGATGTAGTACAAGAGGCTATAAATAGAAATAGATCTATTTATTTACCTACAAAGTATCAAAGTAAAGATGATGATTATAATAGAGTAATACCTATATTTCCATATGAGTTTTCTGCTAAAGCAGCTTCATTAGTTGCTGGTGAAAATAAACTTGCGAGAAGTTATTTCTTTGAGATAGATAAAAATGGTAATGTAGTTAGAGAAGAATTTAGAAAAACTATTGTTATGAGTGATGTAAATACTACTTATGAACAGGTAGATGAAGTATTAAGAAAAGGTTCTAAAGATAAAGAATTGGAAAGAGTAGTTAATTGTTTATATGAATTAACAAATATTCTTGATAAAAAATATAAAGTATCTGATATTTATGAAAAAGTTAAGAATAGTGCAGACGATTTCTCAGAATTACCTGTTAAGAATATTGGTAGTCAAAAGATAATTAATAAGATGATGATGTTAACTGGTAATAGAGTGGCTAATTTCTTTGCTAAGAATAATTATCCATGCTTATATAGAGTTCATGAAGTTAATGAAAGTAATATTATTAAATTACAAGCTATGATTGATAATTTAAGTAGAACTTATGGTGAACAGTATGAACAATTATTTAGTTTACTTAATGGATTATATCCTAAGGGATGGTATGATGTTAAAGGTTCTCATTATGGTATGGGATTAGAACATTATTGTCACTGTACTAGTGGATTAAGAAGAGCTGCTGATATAGTTGTAGAACATGCATTGGAAGTATGTTATGATAGAGAACCAACTCCTGAGGATTTAGTAAAACTACAAAATGAAATAGATTCAGTGGTTGGTAGAATTAATGCTAAACAAAGTCCAATAGATTGGTTTATTAGAGATTATAAGGCTGCATATCAAAAAAGAAGACACTAGTTTTGACATTATTATAGAATAGTGTTATAATGGACTTCGTAAATACATTGACAAAGGACACGATAGATTAATGATGCTTATAGAGAGTTTGTGGTAGGTGGAAACAAACAACTAATTAATTTATTACTACCTTTAGAGTAGAACTATCAAATGTAGTTCCGGGGAAACTCGTTATTATATTAAGTTAAACAAAGGATGGTACCGTCTATTAGACTCCTGTACTATCCTTTTTTATTTTGAGGAGGGAAAATTATGATAAATATTAAAGAAGATGAAAAATTAGAGGTGTTGAACCATTCATGTGCACACTTAATGGCTCAAGCAATAACTCACCTTTATCCAAATGCTAAGTTTTGGGTAGGACCAGCTATTGAAGAAGGATTTTATTATGATGTAGACTTAGGAGACGAAGTAATAAAAGAAGAAGATTTAGAGAAAATTGAAAGAGAAATGAAGAAATGCGCAAAAGACGCTAAAAATATAATTAGAAGAGAAATATCTAAAGATGAAGCTTTAGAAATGTTTAAGAATGATCCATATAAAATAGATTTAATATCTAGAATGGATGATGGTGTAATTACTTGTTATTCTCAAGGAGATTTTACTGACCTTTGTAGAGGACCACATGTTGAAAATACTAAGTTAATTAAATACTTTAAGTTATTAAAAGTATCTGGTGCTTACTGGAAAGGTGATGCTAAGAATAAAATGCTTCAAAGAATTTATGGAGTATGTTTTGAAAATGAAGAAGATTTAAATAATCATCTTCAAGAATTAGCTGAAGCTAAAGAAAGAGATCATAGAAAGATTGGTAAAGACTTAGGAATTTATATGATGAGTGATTTAGTAGGTAGAGGTTTACCAATGTATTTACCTAATGGATTTACTTTATGGAATGAACTTGAAAACTATATTCGTGGTAAAGAGTTAAAAAGAGGATATTTACATGTTCAAACTCCACCACTTGGTAATGTAGAATTATATAAAACTAGTGGTCACTGGGAACATTATCAAGATTCTATGTTTCCTAAGATGGAAGTAGAAGGAGAAGAGTTTGTATTACGTCCAATGAACTGTCCACATCACATGGTAATTTATGGAAATGATATTCATTCATATAGAGATTTACCTTTAAGAATAGCTGAGATTGCTAGAGATTGTAGATATGAATCTAGTGGAGCTTTAAAAGGTATTGAAAGAGTTAGAACTTTCTGTCAAAATGATTCACATATATTCTGTACTTTAGAACAAGTAGAAAGTGAATTTAAAGGTGTAGTCGATTTAATACTAGAATGTTATAAAGAATTAGGTATTAAGAATTATAGATTTGAATTATCTTTAAGAGACCCAGAAGACAAAGTAAAATATCATCATGATGATGAAATGTGGGATAAAGCTGAAAATATGTTAAGACAAGTATTGAATGACTTAAAAATTGATTATGTTGAAAAGATTGGTGAAGCTGCATTCTATGGACCAAAACTTGATGTACAAGTTAAACCTGCAGTAGGAAATGAAATCACTTTATCAACTTGTCAATTAGATTTCTGTTTACCTGCTAAGTTTGATTTAACTTATGTAGACCAAGATGGAGGACATAAAACTCCAGTAGTTCTTCATAGAGCTGTATTTGGATCAATCGATAGATTCATTGCTTATTACTTAGAAGAAACTAAGGGAAATCTTCCTACATGGTTAGCTCCAACACAAGTTATTGTTATGCCAGTAAACTCTGAATATCAAGGTGAATATGCTAAAGAAATCTATGAATTATTGAGAGATAATGATATTAGAGTAGAGTTAGATGACCGTAATGAAAAACTAGGATATAGATTAAGAGAATCTCAAGTTAAGAAGATACCTTATACATTAATCTTAGGAGATAATGAAAAAGAAAATAACCAAATTAGTTATAGATTATTTGGTAGTCAAGAAACTACTACATTATCTAAAGATGAATTTATTAAACAATTAAAAGAAGAAATAGCTAATAGAAGTTTAAGAAAGTAGTAAATATTTACTACTTTTTCTTTTATTTATAGAAAAAATAGTTAAAATATGGTATTATATATAAGTGTATGGGTGGTGATGTCTATGAATAATGATTTAGTTAATCAAATTAGAAATAAAGTTGATATTGTAGACATCATTGGAGAACGAATACCGTTAGTTGCAAAGGGCAAAAACTTTTTTGGAGTGTGCCCTTTTCATGATGATACAAATCCATCTATGAGTGTATCTAGAGAAAAACAAATATATACTTGTTTTTCATGTCATGCTACTGGTAATGTATTTAATTTCTTAATGGATTATGAACATATGAGTTTTCCTGAAGTATTAAAGTATTTAGGAGATAGAGTAGGTATTGATACTCATGGTGTTAGTATTGCTAAGAAGAGTACTAAATATGATAAGTTTTATGATGCTTATAGTTTAGCTTTAAAGTACTATCAAAATAATTTAAATAGTACTGTAGGTGTTAAAGCTAAAAAATATTTATTAAGTAGAAAAATAGATGATAGTATAATTAAAGAATTTGAGATTGGTTTATCTTTAGAAAGTATTGATGATTTAACTAAGTTACTTATGAAGAAAGAATATGACTTAGTAACATTAAATAGAATAGGTTTATCTAATGATAATCATGATATATATAATAATAGAATTATGTTTCCGTTATATGATATTACTGGTAAAGTAGTAGGATTTAGTGGAAGAAGATATGATGATATAAAAGAAAATAAATATGTTAATACTAGAGAAACTGATATATTTAAAAAAGGTGAAATGTTATATCATTATCATATTGCTAAAGAAGAGTGTAGGACTAGTAAGAGTGTTATAGTAATGGAAGGTTTCATGGATGTTATTAGAGCTAGTACTATTGGTATTAAAAATACAGTAGCTTTGATGGGAACTGCTTTGACACGTGACCAAATTAATTTATTAAAACGATTAAGTAAAAATATTATTTTATGTTTAGATGGAGATGATCCTGGAGTAAAGGCAACTTTAGCTAATGGAGAATTATTACTAAATGAAGGTATTGAAGTTAAAGTAGTACCTTTACCTAATCCAGATGATCCAGATAGTTATATTTTAAATAATGGTAAAGATAAGTTTATTGGACTTATTGAGAATGCTTTAAACTTTAGTGATTTTAAACTTAATAAGTTAAAAGAAAAAGTTAATTTTTCTAGTGATGAAGAAAAAGCAGATTATATTAATAAAGTAATTGAAGAAACTAGTAAATTAGATGATGAAATAAGAAGAGAAGTTGTATTAAAAAGACTTGCAAAAGAGTTCGATATAGGGTATAATACACTGGAAATGCGTATGAATAGACTTCTTCAAGAAAAACCTAAAAAAGAAGTAGTATTTATACCAAAAAAGAATATTCCTAAGAAGGATAAATATGAGAAAGCTTTCGAGCAAATAATATACTTCATGCTTAATAATGATTGGATTATCACACAAGTAGAGAAAGAAAGATTAATCTTCCCAACGGAAGTAATGAGAAGTATGTGTAGTGAAATAATCTATTATTATAAGAAAAATGGAAGTATAAATATTGCAGACTTTCTTACTTACTTAAATGGTAAGGATAGTTTACTTGAATTCTTAAATAATATTTTATCTTGTAATTATTTGGAATCTACTGATAAAGAAGAGTTATTTCGTTATTTCAAAGTAGTAAGAGAATATAGTACTAATGAAGAAATTAAGAGACTCACAAATTTAATGAAGAAAGAGATAGATCCAATAGAGCAAGCTAAGATTGTTGAAAGAATAAGAAAGCTTAAGTTAGGAGAATAGGCAATGGTTGAAGAAATTAAGACAATTGATGAAAGAAAAGAGAAGTTATTAGTTCTTGGTAAACAACAAGGATATGTAACTTATGAACAATTAGCAGATCAACTTAAGGGGTTAGATGTTGATAGTGATACATTAGATGAGTTATATAACTTTTTAGTTGAAAATAATATTGAAATAGTTGCAGAAGATGGTAGTGATGATACAACTGGTGAGGAAATTACTGAAGATATGTCAGTTGAAAATTTAACACTTACTAAAGATGTTAAAATCAATGATCCAGTAAGAATGTACTTAAAGGAAATTGGTAGAATTAACTTGCTTACTTCTGATGAAGAATTTGAATATGCACAAAGAGCTGTTGAAGGTGATGAAGAAGCTAAAAGAATGTTAGCTGAATCTAACTTACGTTTAGTTGTATCTATTGCTAAAAGATATGTTGGACGTGGAATGTTATTCTTAGACCTTATTCAAGAAGGTAATATTGGTTTAATGAAAGCAGTAGATAAATTTGATCCTACTAAAGGATATAAATTTTCAACATATGCAACTTGGTGGATACGTCAAGCAATTACAAGAGCAATTGCTGATCAAGCTAGAACTATTCGTGTACCAGTACACATGGTTGAAACTATTAATAAATTAGCAAGAGTTCAAAGACAATTGACTCAAGAGTTAAATAGAGAACCAACTGATGAAGAAATTGCTAAGAAATTAGGAATTAGTGTAGATAAGGTTCGTGAAGTGTATAAGATTTCACAAGACCCAGTATCATTAGAAACTCCAATTGGTGAAGAAGATGATTCTCATTTAGGAGATTTCATTAAAGATGAAAGAACTATGGGACCTGAAGAATATGCTACAGTAGAAATGTTAAAAGAAGAATTAAAAGGAGTACTTGCTACTCTTACTGAAAGAGAAGAAAAAGTACTTAGATTAAGATTTGGTTTAGACGATGGTCAATGTAGAACTCTAGAAGAAGTAGGACAAATCTTTGGAGTTACTCGTGAAAGAATTCGTCAAATTGAAGCTAAAGCTTTAAGAAAATTAAGACATCCATCTCGTTCTCGTAAGTTAAAGGATTTCTTAACAGACTAATGAAAATTAACAATAGACTTAAGATGATAGGAGATTTAGTGCAAGCTAACTCCTTTTGTTTAGATGTAGGTTGTGATCATGCATTACTTGATATTTATTTAGTTAAAAGAAAAGCTAATATAAAAGCAATTGCATCAGACATTAAAGAAGGTCCTTTAGACCAGGCTAAAAAAAATATTAAAAGAGAACATTTAGAAAAAGAAATAGAAGTAAGATTAGGGGATGGACTTAGTACTTATACAGATTCCGTAGATACTGTAATTATTTCTGGTATGGGTGGTAGAAATATTATAGGTATATGTAAAAATAATTTTAATATATTTAAAAAAGTAGATACATATATAATTAGTCCTAATAATTACCAAGAAGATGTAAAGAAATTCTTTTGTAAGAATGGTTATTATATATCTAATGAAGAATTAGTAAAAGATAGTAATTTTATCTATCAAATAATTATCTTTAAGAAAGGTAAAAAGAAATATAGTAAAAAAGATTATTTCTTTGGACCAGTATTATTAGAGAAAAAAGGTAAATTATTTGAAGAGTATTATACTAGAGAAATGAAGAGTAGAGAAATACTAATAGCTTTATTACCTAAGAATTATAGATTAAAGAAGTACTTTACTAAAAAAGAAATTCAAATGATTAAAAATGTATTAGAAGACTAGTAATTAGTCTTCTTTTGTTTTATAATTATACTAATATGAGGTGTTTCATGAAAAAGATATTATTCATAGTATTATTACTAGTAATGTGTTTATATAATGTAGATGCAAAAGATATTTCTTATTCAATGAATAAATATGATATAGAAACGTTTAATTATATAGAAAGAAGTTATAATACTCTATTAAAACAAGATGGATATGTATTAGGTGGTAGTTTCTTAAAAGAAAAGATTGAGATAGGTGATAATACTTATAATGACTACCAAGTTATTCTTGTTAAGTATGATAAGAATGATAAATTAGTATGGAAATATACATATGGAAATACTAGTGAGGATTATATTAAGTATTTAACTTATACATATGATGAAAATGGTAATATAGATGGTTATTTAATAATTACTAATGAAACTTATGATATTAATGAACCTAATATAGGTGGTAATTCAATAATTATTAAAATAGGTTTTGATGGTAAATTAGTTTATGAAAGAAAAATAGATGAAGGATCTATTAAGAAAATAATTCCTACATATAATGAAAATGGTATAGATGGTTATATTAGTATATTAGATATACAAACAGGATCTAGTTTAATTAAATATAATAAAGATTTTGAAGTTGTTAGTAGAAGAGATTTTAATGATACTAGTTTAGCTGATTTAACTTTAGTGAAGAATGATAATAATATTAGTGGTTATGCTGTTATTAAGGGTAATGATTTAATTACTGTAGATTTAAATTTATCTAATGATGTAGTTATTAGTGATATTAGTAAATATAAAACTTTTAATTTAGAGGAAGCTAATGATGGATTTATTTTATATGGTATAACAGAAGATGTTAAACTAAATAAAGGTGATAGTAGTTATTATTTAATTAATTATAATAATAATGAAGAAGTATGGGAAACAATAGGTGTTACTCCTGCTACTTCTAAAGGTAAAATAGTATTACTACCAATAAAGAAAGATAAAATAAAAGAGTATTTATTATTATACAAAAACCAAGTAGATTCTTCATATGAAGTAGTTAAAATTAATTTAGATGGTGAAGTATTAAAGAAAGTTAAGAAGATTAATGATAGTTATTATAACTTTGAAAACTTCTATTCTAATGGTACTACTATTTATTTTGTAGGACAGATTAATTGTCCTCTTGATGAAAATTGTGAATATGATAATAATTCATTATACTTAGTAAGTGATGAAGATAAAGTAATTGAAGTTAAAGATGATACTAGTAAGAATGTTATTATTGTATTTAGTATATTATTTATAATACTAGTAGGTGGAATAATATATATTAGAAGAAAAACAAAAAAATAGATTATTTATCTATTTTTTTTATTT
>CAMOXZ010000030.1 GCA_946629545.1 uncultured Caryophanales bacterium
TCATTATCATCATTAATAAGAATAATAGTTTTATTATAGTTATCTTTTATTTTTTCTAATAATATGAATAATCTTCTTTCATTTACTTTATCGAAATACTTAAATAAGTCATCTAATATGATTATTTCTGGATTTGAAAGTAATGATATAGCTAATATTATTAGTATTTTTTCACTAGATGATAAACTATTAATATTTCTATTAAGATAAGTATTATCTAAACCTACTATTTTTAGAGAATCATCTATTTTCTTTTTAGGATTCTTTAGAATAAGTCTTTTTCTTCTTATTTCATAATACATCCATTCAAATACTTTTATTAAGAAATTATCTTTAAAATAATCTTCATTTACTATTCCTACTTTTTGAATACTTTTATTTTTTATACTTTCAATTACATCTTCTTTAGTATCAGTAATAATACCAGTAATAGTTTTCTCTTTTATATTAATATCTATTTCCATAGGATATCCACCATCCTATCTTTATCTAATATAATAGAGTCTATTAGATCATAATCTTTTAATTTTACTGATAGATCTGCCATAAAAGGTATATTTAAACCTACTTTATTTAATATATTATCTTTTTCTAATACTTCTAGAGGTTTTCCTTCTAGAATAATGGTTTTATTACCAATAATATATAAATAATCAGTATATAAACTATCATTTAAATCTATAGTAGTTAATACTACAGTTAGCTTATTCTTCTTTTGATAACTTCTTAGAAATTTAAATATATCTTCTTTTTCTTTATCATTAAAATAGATAAATATATTATCTAGTAATAATACTTCTGGTTTATTATCTAAAGCTATAGCTAGTTGAGCTAAAACTTTTTCTTTTATGGTTAAAGTACTTAGATCTTTATTAAGAATAGATTTTATTCTTAATCCTTTTACTAAGTCTATGTTATTTAATTCTTTTTCTAGTGTTTTTTCATTGAATACTATTTCTAGAGGTATAACAGTTTGGACTAAACTGGTATAATCTCTAATAGTATAGTCATTAATACTAGTATTATTTAAAAGAATAGTGTTGTCTGTGATGATCTCCCTATTTAAAATTCTCATTAATGTAGTCTTACCACATGAATTAGAACCTGAAATGGTTGTAATTGTGTTTTTTTCTACACTAATATTTAGATTTTCAAATAATTTGTCATCACTAAAACTATTTATTTCAATAATTTTAGTCATAACCGTTCCTCCCTGAAATTAAAAGCCAACTATTAGCTGGCTTTTTTCTTTTGTACCCTGTATGCAATTCTTAGTAGGAATTTGTCACTTACAAATCTACTAAAGAATTTAGCTAATTTCATTTTTGTTCCTGGAATAATCATTAATTTGTTTTTAAACATATTATCTATAGCATATTTTGCTACATATGTACTTCTTAATGGTTTTACTGAGAAGTGTACTCCAGCTACATTATTAAAGTTTGTATCTACTGGTCCTGGACATAATACTGAGATATGTACTTTAGTTTTCTTTTTCTTTTCTTCATAGTATAAAGATTCAGATAAACTTCTTACATATGATTTAGTAGCATAATATGTACTCATTAGAGGTCCTCCTGGTTGAAGACCGGCAGATGAAGCTACGTTTAATATATATGTATCAGTATCTTTCTTTTCCATGTCTTTTACTACTGATTTAGTTAAGATATGTACTGCTTTTATGTTTGTATTAATCATTTCCATATCTTTATTTATATCAGTATCTGGAAGATATCCAAAATCTCCAAAACCGGCATTATTTATAAGTATATCAATGTTTTCTTGTTTAGCTATTACATATAATTCTTTTACTTTTTGTTCATTTGATAAGTCTGCAACTATAATAGTTACTTTAGTTGGAAGTAATTCTTGAACTTTTTCTAATTTATGGCGATCTCTCCCTACTAAAATTAGTTCATGTTTATTTATGGCTAAGTATCTAGCCATATCAAGTCCAATACCACTTGTGGCTCCTGTGATTAATGCTTTCATAAAATCACCTACTTCCAACTCAATTATAACACAAAAAAACAAGTTGTTAAACTTGTTTTTATATTAGCTTATTTGTTTCATTCTCTTGTTGTTTTTCATCTATCATTCCATGAAGTTCTTCTACTTTAGAGATATCTACTTCATTATTCTTAATATAATCTAATATTTTCAATATATCTTCGTGTTTTAAATATTGTATTGAATACATTGTGAAATAAGTACCAATTATATATGTTAGATTTAATTCATCATCATCTAATGTATTTAGTGTTCTTAATCTATCAAAGAATAATAGTGCTGAAAGAAGTCTCTTTCTTGCACTTGGTGATGATGATTCTACTTGTCTTTTATATTCTCTTTCCCAATATTTTTTAGCATATTCATCTACTTCTTTTGTATGATATTCACCAGTCAATGTATCATTGTTATACTCAAGGCAATATAAACTTGGTAAGAAATTACTAATATTTCTTTTTGTTTCTAACATTCTATATAATATAGATTCTCTCAATTGTTCTTTCGTGTAACCTACGTTTTCTAAGTATTCAATTGCTTTTTGTTCAAAATATATTGATGGATATTCTCTAAATAGAATATTATTCTTTTTTGTTTCTCTATTATCTATTCTATAATAATAGTGTCCAAATTCATGTAACATAGTTTGTACATCGATTAGAGTTCCTGTCATACAAACTTTTATTTCCTGTTCTGGTTCTTCTCCAATTCGTCTTGTTTTTTCGCAATACATACTATTGCCATTTTTTTCACCATACACAAGGTTTATAAGATTATTATTCTTTGCATTTAGGTATTCTTCCACTAGTTTATTACTTGGATCTATGTATTTTAATGCACCTATTACTAATTCTTCAAATTCTTTTTCAGTTATTTTAGGCGATGGTACTGTGTTATCTCTATTATGTACTTCTCTTATTATACCACCTGTTAATGCATCAATTTCATCTGTAATTCTTCTTATGTTTTTCAAACTCTCTTTTATTTTTGGATATCCAGGTCTTCTTTTAGAATCTTCTATTTTTATTTTAATGAATTCTTCATAGCGATGTTCTATTTCATACATACACATATTGCGTATATCATCTTTATCAATACTACCTTCAAAGTAATATTTTCTTAAATAGCTAAAATCTCCAGTTAATCTTAAGTAATCATAAGCAACTTCATGGTATATAATCTTTTTATCCACTTCATCTGGAACACCATGAAAATATGTCATCATAGCATAATATACTCCTTCCAACGTTGGAGTCGTGTTACAAAATAAATCACATACAGCATTATTATTAGCCAATATTTGATGAATAATATTTGATCTATTTATTTCATCATTATCCGTAATACTAAGTAATTCATTATCTTGAATTGTATTTCTTCCATTTAATATTCCTTTAAAATATTCTGGTTCTGTATTAAATAGATTCATATAGTATTCAGCTATTTGTTTTTGTTCTTCTGAATTGTATTCTATTGTAACGAAATCATTTGATATATTACCCATATTAATCTCCGTCTTCTCTTAACGACTATAACATAAAAAAACAAGTTTTTCAACTTGTTTCTATTTGATAAATCTATTCTTTATCGTTACTTGTTTGTTCATTTGTATTCTTTACTTTTTGTTTAGGTTTATCATCTAATCCCATTGTTTCTGGGACTATTCCATGCATTTTTAATACATCATGTAGATTATAATTTTTTGTTGTGATACTATCTAATATACTTAATACATCTTCATGTTTTAAATTATCCATAGCATATTCTGCGAAGAATGTTCCTACCATATATATTAATAATCTATCTGCATTAGTAATTGGCATTAATAAATTCATTTTAATAGTAGTTAGTGCTTGTTGTTTATAGTATTCTTGTTCCTCTTTATCAATATTTTCAATAGTTTCCATCTTAGTTGAATCAAGAATCTTCTTTATTAAACTTAAATCATAGTCTTTTTTATCCTTATCCATATTTTTATTAGCACTATACATAGATGGAACTATATATAATAATTCAAGTGTATTTGCGTTGTCTCTGAAAAGTGTTGTATATTCGATATCACTATCACTATATCCTACTTTCTTTAAGTATTCAGCAGCTTGTTTTTCATAGTATATAGAAGGATATTCAGTAAATAATTCATTACCTCTTCTTTTACTTTTAGAATAATGAAGATGAGCAAATTCATGAACTAAAGTAATTACATCTACTAAATTATTACATCTATATAGTTTTATACCATAATCGTCTCCATGTCTAAAATAATAACTAGATAAACAATTATCGTTAGCATCCTCTTCATATATTCTATCTTCTCTTAAACAATCTAAGTATTCATCTAATAATTTACCTGTAGGATCTATGTAAGTTAATGCTCCTCTTACTAACCAATCACATTGTTTATAACTTATTTTAGGTATTTCTGATAATTTCATCTTTTCGTAAATATCTTTATTAGATACTTTTTCAACAATTTTCTTAGATTTTTTATCAATACTATCATTAATTCTACTTAATATACTCATTATTCCTTTGAAATCATTTATTATGAAATCTTCACTTTTTAGAACTAGAATATCATTTTGAATTTTTTCTCTTAATAAATCATCATAAGCATTTTCTATTTTATATACACACATTTCTACTATGTCTTCTCTATTTATACCATCACCATATAAGTATTTTCCTAAATATTTAAAGTCTTTAGTCATCTTATAATAGTCATAGGCTAATTCTATTCCTTGAAATGATTCTACTTCAGTACGCATAAATTCAATAATATCATTATATATAACTCTATTAGAACAATCATTAAATGGGTACAATTTATCAGATACACCATTCATTTTCATGATTGCGATATTAATTATTGTTTTATTAGCTTTCTTAGTAAGTTCACTATCATCAAGGACATTAACTGTAGATATTTCGTCACTATTAATAATAGTCTTACCATTTAATAAGGCTTTATAAAATTCTGGTTCTGAATTAAATAATTGCATACAATACTTGGCAATTAATTTTTGATAGTTGTCATTGTATTCTATAGCTACGAAGTCATTAGATATTTTACACATACTAAGTCCCCTCTTTTTTAATGCTGTATATTATACCACAAAAAAACAAGTTTTTCAACTTGTCTTTTATTTATCTGCTTTTTTAGTTGTCTTTTTAGCAGGTTTCTTTTCTTCCTTTTTTTCTTCTTTTACTTCTTTTTTTGTTTCTTTCTTAGCTGGTTTTTCTTCCTTTTTTTCTTCTTTTTTAGCTTCTTCTACTAATCTTAAGATTACCATTAAAGCGTTATCTCCACGTCTTTCATCTAATTTTAAGATTTGTGTATATCCACCATTACGATTTGCATAACGTTTAGCTAAATCATTAAATACTTTATTTACTGTTTCAACATCGTTATGTAAGAATGCTAAAGCTTTTCTACGAGAAGTTAAATCTCCTTTTTTACCATAAGTAATTAGTTTATCAACTGTTTTTCTTACTTCTTTAGCTCTAGTTTCAGTTGTAGTGATAGATTCATTGTTAACTACTTGTTTAGTTAAAGTAGCTAACATACTTCTTCTATGTTTATTGTCTACACCTAATTTTCTGTATGCCATTCTTGTTCCTCCTTATCTAATTAATCTTCATCACGTAATACTAATCCCATATCTCTGATTTTGTCTAATACTTCTTTTAGGGATTTCTTACCTAAGTTACGGATTTTCATCATATCAGATTCGCTTCTGTTAACAAGGTCTTGTAATGTATGAATTCCAGCTCTCTTTAAGCAGTTATAAGCTCTTACTGAGAAGTCTAAGTCTTCGATTGAAGTTTCTAGAGCTTTAACTTTTGGATCTTCAGTCTTTTCAATCATCATTCCACTTACGTCAGCTATGCTTGATAAGTCAGTAACGATTTCTAAGTGTTCAATTAAGATTCTACTAGCTAGAGCGATAGCTTCTTCTGGTTTAATTGATCCGTTTGTCCATACATCCATGATTAATTTATCATAGCTTTCATCTTGTCCTACACGAGCGTTTCCAACTTCATATGAAACTCTTTCGATAGGAGAATATAGAGAGTCAATAGCGATTTCTCCAACTTTCTTGATATCATAAATTCTCTTATTATCTTCGCTTCTTACATATCCACGACCGTTTGTTACAGTCATTTCCATATTGAAAGTAGCTCCTTTAGATAAATGACAAATTACTTTATCTTGATTAATTACTTCGATATCTGCATCATGTTCGATGTCAGCAGCAGTAATTTCTCCTTCTTTTGTAGCATTAATTCTTACTACTTTTGCTTCATTTGAATGATTTTTAAATACTATACCTTTTAAATTTAAGATAATAGTAGTAACGTCTTCATATACTCCGTCAATAGTTTGGAATTCATGAAGAACTCCGTCGATTTTGATACTACTAATAGCACTTCCTGGTAATGATGATAACATTACTCTTCTTAATGCATTACCGATTGTAGTACCGAATCCTCTTTCTAATGGTTCTAATTCAAATCTTCCATAAAAATTATTTTCTATAGAATCTGTTATTTTATAAATTGGTTTTTCAAATTGTAACATGAAACTAACCTCCCTTTACTGTTTTTCACGAACTATTCTACTTTTTATTTCCACTGATATGTGTTACCAAATTATCCTCTAGGACGTTTTGGTGGACGACATCCATTATGTGGGATTGGTGTAACATCTACGATTGATGTTACTTCTAGTCCTGCAGTTTGTAATGAACGTATTGCTGTTTCACGTCCTGGTCCTAAACCTTTAACGCGAACTTCAACTTTACGCATTCCCATGTCATATGCAGCTTTTCCAGCAGCTTCTGCAGCCATTCCAGCAGCGAATGGAGTTGATTTTTTACTTCCTTTGAAACCAATAGCACCTGATGATGCCCAGCTTATTACGCTTCCATCTTTATCTGTTATTGTTGTAATTGTATTGTTAAATGTTGAATGAATATGTGCTATACCTTCAGGTACATTCTTTTTAACTTTTTTCTTTCTAGTCTTATAAGCCATAAGTCTTACCTCCTTTTTCTAATTACTAAACTTTCTTCTTATTTGCTACAGTCTTTCCTTTACCCTTACGAGTACGAGCATTACGATTAGTTCTTTGTCCTCTTACAGGTAATCCTTTTTTATGACGACTTCCTTGGTATGAGTTAATTTCCATTTTAGTCTTAATATTCATACTAACTTCACGACGTAAGTCACCTTCAGTTAAATGATTATTAATTTCATCACGGATTTTAACTAAATCATCTTGTGATAAATCTTTTGTTTTTGTAGTTGGATCTATTCCAACATTACTTAGAATTTTTTTTGCTAGACTTCTTCCAATACCATAAATGTAAGTTAATGAAATACAAATATGTTTATCATTTGGAATGTCTACACCTTTAATACGTGCCATCTAAATACACCTCCTATTAACCTTGAACTTGTTTGTGCTTTGGATTTTCACAAATAATTCTAACTTTTCCTTTACGTTTTACCACTTTGCATTTTTCACAAATTGGTTTTACTGATGCTTTTACTTTCATTCTTTTTCCCTCCTATTATTTACGATAGGTTATACGCCCACGTGTTAAGTCATAAGGTGAAAGTTCTACCATTACTGTATCCCCTGCTAAAATACGGATATAGTTCATACGTATTTTACCAGAAACGTGAGCTTCTATAATGTGTCCATTCTCCAATTGTACTTTAAACTTTCCGCCTGGAATAATTTCTAGAACTTTACCTTCTATTTCGATTGTATCTTCCTTAGCCATTTCTCTTCACTCTCCTCGAAGATGTACCTGCAAAGAAGGAAGAATCCTTCTTTTTGATACCTTATTTACTAATTATTTTATCAATAGATTGGAATATATTTTCAATAGTATCGTTTCCGTCTACTTCTTTTAATACACCCATATCTTTGTAATGTTTGATGATTGGTTCAGTCTTACTTAAATATGTTTCATATCTAGTATTAAATGACTCTAAGTTATCATCATTTCTTTGATATAACTTACCACCACATTCATCACATATAGATTCTTGCTTTGGAGAACTGTTTTCATCATTTATGTTATATATTGCGTTGCAATTCTCACAAATTCTTCTCCCTGTTATTCTTTTTTCTAATGTTTTTCTGTCTATATTAATTAATATAACATTACCTACTTCATAACCTAATTTATCAAGTATTTTATCATATTGATAAGCTTGGTCTATATTACGTGGAAAACCATCTATAATAAAACCTTTTTTACAATCATCTTTATTTAATCTGTCTTCGATTAATTGATATGTAATATCATCTTTTACTAATCCACCACTTGCCATTGTTTCTTTGACATAGTTACCTATTTCACTATCTTCTTTAGCGATTTCTCTTAAGATATCGCCAGTAGATATATGAGGTATATGATACTTTTCTACAACTTTTTCTGCTTGAGTACCTTTACCTGCAGCAGGTGGTGCTATAAACATTATATTTTTCATATATTATCTTCTACTATATCCTCTCTTATAACTTCTAGTTAGTATACTACCTTCTAATTGTTTATAAGTTTCTAGTGCTACACCAACAACGATTAATAATCCTGTACCACCAATTGATACTGATGTTGGTAAGCTTGTTAATTTTGAGAATATTATTGGTAATCCAGCAATTATAGATAAGAATGCAGAACCTAATACTGTTAGACGAGTTAGAACCTTACTAACATATTGTTTAGTTTCTTCACCTGGTCTAATACCTGGAATATAACCACCATTCTCTTGTAAATTCTTTGCAAATTCTTCTGGTTTTAATTGAATAAATGTATAGAAGTATGCAAAGAAGAATATTAATACTACGTATATTATAAATCCAACTGGTGTTGTCATAGTTAAATATTTTTGAACTATTAGTGTAAAGCTATCGTTCTTTATAACTTGAGCAATAATATTTGGTATAGATAATAAACTAGACGCAAATATTACTGGGATAACTCCTGCTGAATTTATTTTGATTGGCATAAAGCTTTGTGCGTTTCCATAAGCACTTGTTGATTTATTTGCATATTGGATTGGTATTCTTCTTTCAGATTCTTGAACGAAGATCATTCCAATTATAATTGCGAAATAAACTATTACAAATAATACAAATTTAACTATTCCTAAAGATATTACTTGAGCAGTTCCTTCAAATGAGATTAAGCTAGTGAAAGCTGTAATGAACATTTGAGGAAGTGTTGCTATAATACCAGCCATGATTATTAAGCTGACACCATTTCCAATACCTTTTTGAGTCATTTGATCACCCATCCATAATAGTAATGCAGTACCTGCTGTTAAAACAGTTGCTATATACATATATTGTACTGGGTTACCAGTCTTTCCTAAGAATGCAAAAGCAAATGCATAACCTTCGATAAATGCGAATGCAATACCCATATATCTAGTTATTTGATTTATCTTTTGTCTTCCTGTATGACCTTGTTTACTTAACTCAGTAAAGTATGGGAATATATCCATTTGTAATAACTGAGTTATGATTGATGCAGTGATGTATGGCATAACACCAAGAGCAAATATAGAAAAATTCTTAAGTGCTCCACCACCGATTGTATTAATTAACTCTAGGAAACCTAAGCTTTTTGTTAAGTCTTCAGTACCAGGTACTCTTACTGAGATACCTAAGATAAATACTGTAAGACATGCTAATGTAAAGTAGATTCTATGACGTAAATCTTTATTACCAGAAGTAAATAATTCCTTCATAGTCTTAAACATATTAGATCACCTCTGCTTTACTTCCTGCCTTTTTGATCTTTTCTAAAGCAGTTTCAGAGAATTTATTAGCTTGGATAGTTAATTTTTTCTTTAATTCTCCAGTTCCTAATACTTTAACTCCATCAAATTGCTTTTTAACTAATCCAGTATCTTTTAATAATGCTGGTGTAACTACTGTTCCATCTTCAAATTTGTTTAAATCACTTAAGTTAATAGGTGCATAAACAGTTTTGAATTTAGCATTAGTAAATCCTCTTTTAGGGATTCTTCTATATAAAGGTAATTGTCCACCTTCAAATACTGGGTTTATACTAGCTCCACTACGAGCTTTTTGTCCTTTTTGACCTTTTCCACTTGTTTTACCAAGACCACTACCTGGACCACGGCCAACTCTTTTCTTTTTTTGTGTAGCTCCGATATTTCTTTGTAATTCATTTAATTTCATTATCCTAATATCTCCTCTACTGTTTTTCCGCGAAGTGCAGCAACTTGTTCTGGAGTCTTAATAGACTTTAATGCACTCATTGCAGCTCTTGCCATATTTAATTTAGTTCTTGCTCCTAGTGATTTAGAGACAACATCACGAATTCCTGCTAATTCTAAGATAGCACGAACAGATCCACCAGCGATAACTCCAGTACCTGCAGCAGCTGGTTTAATTATAACTCTTGCAGCTCCAGCAAAACCGATAGCTTCATGAGCAACTGTTCTTCCATCTGTTAGAGGGATTGTGATAATATTTTTGTTTGCATCTTGTAATGCTTTTTTAATTGCATCAGGTACTTCATTTGCTTTACCAATACCTAACCCAACTTTACCTTTACGATCTCCGATAACAACTGTAGCAGAATATCTTCTTTGACGTCCACCTTTGTTAACTTTAACAACGCTTTTAACATCAATTACTAATTCTTCAAATTGTTTTTCTTTAGAGTCTTGAGTTTTCTTTTGCATATTACCCTCCTATTAGAATTCTAATCCATTTTCACGTGCAGCTTCAGCTAATGCTTCTACACGTCCATGATATAGGTATCCACCTCTATCAAATACTACTTTTGTGATTTTTGCTTTCTTTGCTTTTTCAGCTATTGATTTACCAACAACTTTTGCTGCTTCTACATTACTTCCATTTTTAATCTTTAAGTCTTTGTCTAATGAGGAAGCAGATACAAGAGTAGTTTTGTTTTCATCATCAATGATTTGTGCATAAATTCCAGTGTTTGAACGGAATACACATAATCTTGGTGTAGCGCTTGTTCCGAAAATATTCTTACGAATTCTTTCATGACGAGCAACTCTCATACTATTACGAGATTCTTTCTTTATCATATTCTTTTCTCCTTCCTACCTATTAAGCAGCTTTCTTTCCTTCTTTACGACGAACATGTTCATCTTTATAACGGATTCCCTTACCTTTGTATGGTTCAGGTTGTCTTACTTTTCTAATATTAGCTGCGAATTCACCAACTAATACTTTATCAATACCTTTAACTGTAATTTCAGTATTGCTTGGTGCTTCTACTGTAATTCCTTCTGGTATTTCCATATTTACTGGATGTGAATATCCAGCACTAATTACTAATTTCTTTCCTTGAACATTGAAACGATAACCAACACCAAGAATTTCTAATTCTTTTTGGTAACCTTTAGTTACACCAATAATCATGTTGTTGATTAATGCATTCATTGTTCCATGCATTGCTTTTGCATTTTCATTTTTTCTTTCTAATTTTACTTCAGTTCCTTCAACAGTCATAGTGATATCTTTTAGTAAGTTTTGTTTAAGTTCACCTTTTGGTCCTTTAACAGTAACTATACCATCAGCTTCTTCAACTGTAACTCCTGCAGGAATTGTAATAATTCTGTTTCCTATACGGCTCATACGACACCTCCTATATCTCATTTTATATTTACCGCTTATGCGGGTTTCAAATTATCTTTGTCTAATTACCATATATAAGCTAGAACTTCTCCACCTATATTTTCTTTACGAGCTTGTTTATCTGTCATAATTCCTTTTGATGTAGAAATGATTGCTATTCCTAATCCATTAAGAACTTTTGGAACTTCATCATTCTTAGCATAAACTCTTAAACCTGGTTTGGAAATTCTCTTTAATCCAGTGATAACTCTTTCCTTCTTATCTGTATATTTTAAAGTTAAGATAATTGTTCCTTGAGCGTCACTTTCATCAATTTTATAATCTGCGATAAATCCCTCTTCTTTAAGAATTCTTGCGATTTCTTTCTTTATATTAGAAGCAGGAACTTTTACTTCTTCATAACGCATTTGATTAGCATTACGAATTCTTGTTAACATATCTGCAATTGTATCTGTTACTACTGCCATTTAAATTTCCTCCTTTCCAAATTACCAACTTGATTTTTTAACCCCTGGTATTTGTCCTTTATAAGCTAATTCACGGAAGCAAATACGGCAGATTCCGA
>CAMOXZ010000031.1 GCA_946629545.1 uncultured Caryophanales bacterium
AGAATTATGTTTATTAGAAAAATGGGTAAAGCATCATTCTTTAGTATTCAAGATAAAACAGGTTCTATACAGATCTACATATCAGTAAATGATATTGGTGAAGAAGCTTATGAATTATTTAAGAGTGCTGATATCGGAGATATAGTTGGTGTTTATGGTAAAGTAATGAAGACTAGAACTGGTGAAGTTACTATTAAGTGTTTAGAGTATACTCATTTAGTTAAGGCTTTAAGACCACTTCCAGAAAAATTCCATGGATTAACTGATAAAGAAGAAAGATATAGAAGACGTTATGTTGATTTAATGATGAATGAAGATTCAAGACGTGTGGCTTTTGAAAGACCTAGAATTATTAGATGTATTCAAAACTATATGGATGGTTTAGGATTTACTGAAGTAGAAACTCCAGTACTTACTACACTTCTTACAGGAGCTAGTGCTAGACCATTTATTACTCATCATAATGCACAAGACATTGATATGTATTTAAGAATAGCTCTAGAACTTAACTTAAAGAGATTATTAGTTGGTGGTATGGAAGCTGTTTATGAGATTGGTAGAGTATTTAGAAATGAAGGTATGGATTTAAAACATAATCCTGAATTTACTTTAATGGAAGCATATTTAGCATATAGCGATCTTGAAGGTATGATGGATTTAACTGAAAATATGTTTACTACTATAGCTAAAGAAGTATATGGTAAAAATGTATTTAGTTTTGGTGGACATGAAATTAACTTAGAAGGTCCATGGAAGAGAGTATCAATGACTGAGGCTATTAAAGAGAAAACAGGAATTGATTTTAAAGCAATTACTTCATTAGATGAATGTTTAAAATTATGTGAAGAACATAATATTGAATTAGAAGAACATGAAAAACAATATGGTCATATTATTAATAAATTCTTTGAAAAGTATGTTGAAGAGACATTAATTCAACCTACATTCTTATATGGACATCCAATTGAGATAAGTCCACTTACTAAGAAAGATAAAGATGACCCTAGATTTACTCAAAGATTTGAATTATTTATAGCAGGTAAAGAATTTGCTAATGCTTATACTGAGTTAAATGATCCAGATGATCAATTAGAAAGATTTGAGGCTCAATTAAAAGAAAAAGATCTTGGTAATGAAGAAGCAAATGATATAGATATGGACTTCATTGAAGCATTAGAATATGGTATGCCTCCTGCTGGTGGAATAGGATATGGAATTGATAGATTAGTAATGTTATTTACTGAACAAGATTCAATTAGAGACGTATTATTATTCCCTACTATGAAAGAGAGAAAGAAAGAAGATTAATAATCTTCTTTTTTTATGAAAAAATATTGTAAAAAGTACTTGAAAATAATATAATTATTATGGGAGGTTAATTATGAAGAAACATAATACAATAAAAGTCGTTCTTATTACTATGCTAGTCTTCTTATTATTATCTTGGATATTACCAGCTGCTTATTATTCAGGACAATATGTAGACCAAGGACGCGTTCAAATGGGATTATTTGATTTATTTAATTATCCATTAACTTCATTAAGTTATTTCGGATATATTGGATTATTCTTTATCCTAGTTGGAGGATTTTATGGAATTTTATATAAGATTCCAGCATACCGTTTATTCTTAGAAAGAATAGTAAAAATATTTGAAGGGAAAGAAAAGATTGCATTATCAATTTTTGTAGTTATAATTGCATTACTAGTATCTGTATGTGGTATTCAATTTGGAATAGCTATATTTGTTCCATTTATAATTGCTATTATCCTATTAATGGGATATGACAAGATTACTGCAGCATTAGTTACAGTAGGTGGTACTATAGCTGGTATTATTGGTAGTACATATGCACCAAATAACACTAGTATTCTTACTTCATCATTAGCATTAGATGTTGATTTTGAAATTGGTGTTAGATGGATTATCTTATTAGTTTCAGTTGCATTAGTTATATTCAATGTATTAATGTATGTTGGATTTAAGAAGAAAACAAAAGAAACTAAGAAAGAAGTAAAAGAAGTTAAGAAAGAAGAAAAAGTAGTTGCTAAGAAAGCTCCTGCTAAAAAAGCACCAGCTAAGAAAGCACCAGCTAAGAAAAAACCTGCTAAAAAAGGTAAAAATCCAAATAAAGCAGCATTAATGGAAGAAGATGTAATTATTGTTCCAGCAAAAGTTACTGGTAGTCATAAAATTTGGCCATTAGTATTAACATTTAGTTTATTATTTGTACTATTTGTTTTAGCATTCTTACCATGGGGATCATGGAATGTAACTGCATTTGATAAAGCTACTCAAGCTGTTCAAGAGTTCACATTATTTAAATTCCCATTATTTGCTAAGATTTTAGGAACATTTAATTCATTTGGTAACTGGACAATGACTGATTTATTCTTACCAATGGGATTAATAATCTTAGTATTAGCATTAATTTATAAAGTTAAATTAGATGATATATTTGATGGATTTATCGAAGGAGCTAAAAAAGCTTTAGCACCATTCGTATTAGTTGTATTACTATATAGTATTTTAGTAATCGTAACATATCATCCATTCCAAACTGTTATCTATAAAGCTATTTTAGGATTAAGCAAAGGATTCAATATTGCAACAACTGTAATAGTAGCATTACTTGCTCCTATATTTAATTCAGATATTGCATATAGTTTCCAATCAGTTGTTCCTTATTTTACAAGCGTAGTAACAAAGACTAGTAATTATCCATTAGCAGCTGTTATATTCCAATCTATGTATGGTTTAGCAATGTTATTTGCTCCTACAAGTTTAGTATTAATGGGTATATTAGCATATCTTAAAGTTTCTTATAAAGATTGGTTAAAAGCTATCTGGAAATTATTATTAGAATTATTCGTAGTTTTATTAATTATCTTTGTAATATTAGCTTTAATATAGTATTAATTAAGAAGCCTTAGGGCTTCTTTTTTTGTCTAAATTTTGGGGTTTGTTTTAATTGAATAGATGATTGTTTCTACTTAGAATAAATATAGGTGATAATATGAATTTATTTTTTGATGAAGAATCTCAAAAGTTGATTATTAATGCTAAAAAAGAAATGTATGAATTAAAACATCCTTATGTAGGTAGTGAACATTTACTTTTAGCTATATTACATAGTAATTTAGATATTACTAAGAGATTAAATGAATATGGAGTTAATTATGAAGTGTTTAGAAATAAACTACTAAGTATTGTGGGTATTGGGTCTAATTCTAATACTTGGTTTTTATTTACTCCTTTGCTTAGAAAAATAATTAATAATGCTACATATTATTCTAATGATAATAGTAAGATGGTTACTCCTTATAATTTATTAGTTTCTATATTAGAAGAGGGTGATGGAGTAGCTAATAGAATACTAATTAGTATGAATATAGATATAGATGCTTTATATGAAGAATTTTTAACTAAGAACCGTGTATATCATAGTACTTTATTAGATGAATTAGGAATTAATATGAATAAATGTATCTATGATCCAGTTATAGGTAGAGATAGGGAAATAGATAGAATTATTCAGATACTTCTTAGAAAAAACAAAAATAATCCATTATTAATAGGAGATGCTGGGGTAGGTAAAACAGCTATTGTAGAGGAATTATCTAGAAGAATAGTAGAAGGAAGAGTTCCATATAAATTAAAGAATATGACTATTTATAGTATATCTATGTCTATATTAGTAGCTGGGACTAAATATAGAGGAGAGTTTGAAGAAAGAATTAATAAACTATTAAAAGAAGTAATAAGTAATCCTAATATTATATTATTTATAGATGAAGTTCATACTCTTATGGGTGCTGGAGGAGCAGAAGGTGCGATAGATGCTTCTAATATAGTTAAACCTTATTTAGCTAGAGGTGATATAAAAGTAATAGGGGCTACTACAATAGATGAATATAATAAGTTTATTAGTAAGGATAGGGCTCTTGATAGAAGATTTCAAAAAGTATATATAGAAGAAACTAATAAAGAATCTGTTTTAAATATACTAGTAGGATTAAGATCTGTTTATGAGAAATATCATAATGTAATATTAAAGAAAAGTATTTTAAATAAAATAGTTGATTTGTCTTTTACTTGTGTATTTAATGGTAGACAACCTGATAAAGCTATAGATCTTTTAGATGAAGTTTGTGCATATGCTACTTTAAATAATTCTATAAATAAAGAGTTATTAGATTATGAAGTTAATATAAAAGAAATAGAAAATTCTAAGAATAGAGAGATACGAAAACATAATTTTAAGAAAGCTTTAGTTTATAGAAACAAAGAATTAGATTTAAGAAGTAAGTATAATAATAAGTTGTTTAATAATAGAAATATGGTTGTTATTACTAAGGATGATATTGAGAAGGTTATCTGTAATAGATATGGAGTATTAGAAAAATATAGTGGTATGTTTAAGAAGTTTAATATTGATAAAGATATAGCAAATATACTAGAAAAATATGATTATATTAAAAATACTAGGTGTATGAGTATTCTTTTAGTTAATAAAAATGTAATAGAAATCACATTATTAGTAGATAAGATAGCTAAAAATATTTATAAGTGTAATTATGTGATTATTGATATGAATGAGATAAAAGAATATAAAAATGAGTTGTTTGAAAGTATAAGAATTAATCCATTTAGTATTATATTTATAAAGAATATAGATAAGTGTAGTAGAAGAGTATTTAATATAATAAGAGACTCTATAGATAAAGGAATGATAGGAGATATTAATATCAGTAAGTGTATTTTCTTTATACATGTTTCTAGTATTAGTTCTAATATTGGATTTGATAATAAAGTTATGTGTAAAGAAGGGCTTAATAATTTTACTAAAATAGTTAATTATAATTAGTATTGTATGCTATAATAGGTGCGTAGGTGATTTTATGAAGATTTATAATACAATGAACAAACAAGTTGAAGAATTTGTTCCTAGAGAAGAAGGAATAATTAAAATGTATACATGTGGACCTACTGTATATCATTTTGCTCATATTGGTAACTTAAGAACTTATATATCTGAAGATGTTATAGAAAAGGGATGGAAGTTCTTAGGATATGATGTACAAAGAGTTATGAATATTACTGATGTAGGACATTTAGTAGGAGATGGAGATTCTGGAGAAGATAAGATGGCTGTTGCTTCAAAAAGAGAGCATAAGACATCTAAAGAAATAGCTACATACTATACTGAATGTTTTAAGAAAGATTGTGAAAAATTAAATATTAGATGGCCTGATACAGTTAGTAATGCTACTGATAATATAGATATGTATATTAAGATGATAACTAAGTTAATAGATACTGGTTATGCATATTTATCTAATGGTAATGTATATTTTGATACTGATAAGTATAGAGATTACTATAAATTATCTGGACGTAATAGTGATGATTTAATGGTAGCTGTTCGTGAAGATATAGAAGAAGATAGCGCTAAGAAGAATCCATTTGATTTTGGTTTATGGTTTACTAATTCTAAATTTGATAATCAAGAACTACAATGGGATTCACCATGGGGAAGGGGATACCCTGGATGGCATATTGAATGTTCTGGTATATCAATTAAATATTTAGGAGAATACTTAGATGTTCACTTTGGTGCAGAAGATGCAATATTCCCACATCATACTAATGAAATAGCTCAATCTGAAGCATATCTTGGTCATAAATGGTGTAATTATTGGGTTCATTTAGGATTCTTAAATGATGAAACTGGTAAGATGAGTAAATCCAAAGGAGAATTCTTAACAGTATCATTATTAGAAGAAAAAGGTTATAATCCATTAAGTTATAGATATTTATGTTTAAATTCTTATTATCATAATCAATTAACTTTCTCTTATGATATTCTAGATGGTGCAGAGAATGCTTATTTAAAACTAAAGAGTAGAATTTCTAAGTTAGTAAGAGATGAAGTAGATGAAAATCAAAAAAAAGATTATATATATCAATTTAAACTAAATATAGAAGATGACTTTAATACATCTAATATGATTACTTTATTATATGATGTATTAAAAGATGAGATTAGTGATGGTACTAAGTTAGCTATTATTGAAGAGTTTGATAAAGTATTATCATTAGACTTATTAAAATCAGATGAAAAGAGTATTGATAGTGACTTAGAAAGTTATATACTTGGTAAGATTGAAGAAAGAAAAGAAGCTAAAGCTAATAAAGATTTTGCTAGGGCAGACGCTATTCGTGATGAGTTACTTGAAAAGGGTGTTAAATTAATAGATTCTAGAGAAGGAACTACATATGAACTAATATAGTTCCTTTTTTTATGTTATAATGAAGTTGGTGATTTTATGAACTTATTAGAAGTTAATGTATTAGTTCTTGCATATATGGGTGATACTATATATGAAGATTATATTAGAAAGTATTTAATTAATAAGGGTATAGGAAATGTTAATGATCTACAGACTGAAGCTTTAAAGTACGTTAGTGCAGTTAGTCAAGCAAAGTTTTTACAAGAGATGATTGATAATAATTATTTATCTGAAAAGGAATTGGATATTGTTAAAAGAGCTAGAAATTATAAGACAACATCACATCCTAAGAGTTGTGATATTATAACTTATAAATATGCAACTGGATTAGAGGCATTAATTGGTTATTTATACTTAGATGGAAATATAGAAAGGGTTAATGAAATTATGAATTTCATTTTAGGATAAGATTATGTTAGTAATGGGAAGAAATGTAGCAGAAGATCTACTTAAAAAAAATAAAAAAGTTAGAAAAGTAATAATTCAAGAAGGTTTTGATGATAAAAATATTCTTTCTCTTATAGAAAAGAATAATTTGAATGTAGAAATCAAATCAAAAAGAGAAATTGATCATTTGTGTCCTGGAGTAAATCAAGGTATAATCCTAGATATTCCGGATTACAAGTACATGGAATTAAACGAATTCTTAAATAATAATGAAGAATTTGTAGTACTATTAGATCATTTAGAAGATCCTCATAATTTAGGAGCTATTATTAGGACTTGCGAAGCTGCGGGAGTTAAATCAATAATTTTACCTCGTGATAGACAAGTACAAGTTAATGCTACTGTTATGAAGACTAGTGTAGGTACACTTGATAATATTAATTTAGTTTCTGTTAGTAATTTAGTTAATACTATAGAACGATTAAAGGAAAGTGGTTACTGGATAGTAGGTACTGCTTTAGAAAATAGTGTTGATTATAGGGAAATTGATTATACTGGTAAAATTGCTTTAGTAATAGGTAATGAAGGTAAGGGAATTAGTGAACTAGTAGCTAAGAAGTGTGATTTTCTTGCTAAGATACCGATGTATGGTGAAACTAATAGTTTAAATGCTAGTGTGGCTGCAGGTATAATGATATATGAAGTAATCCGAAATAGAAAGTAGGGTAAATGGATTATAAAAAATTAAATGATAATGAACTTATATATATGGTTCAAGAAAATGACGAAGATTCAACTGATTTATTGGTTAAGAAGTATTCTCCAATAATATATAAATTAAGTCTTGAATACTATAATAACTATAAGGGATTTTTGTATGAATTTGATGATTTTTATCAAGAGGCTTTAAATGCTTTTTATAGGGCATTATTTAGTTATAATAGTAATAAAGAGGTATTATTTTATACTTTTGTAGTTGTGTGTATAAAAAGAGCTTTACGTAGTTTTGGAAGAAAAGTATCTAGTAATACTAAAAATGATATATCTAATATTGATATAAGTGAATTAGAGTATTGTATTGAAGATGAAAAAGAAAATCCTGTTATTAGGGATTCTTTTAAAGGGTTAGAAAAAATAATTAAAGATGTGATATTTAATCTATCATTAGATGTAGGAGCAATATTAGAATTAAAGTTAAATGGATTTACATATAAAGAAATAAGTAAGTTGTTAGATATACCAATGAGTTCTGTGGAATTTAGAAGCAGAAGAGCTAGAAAATTATTAAGAAATAAGATAAATGCATATTACTGTAAATAGACAATATTTGAAATTGTCTTTTTTTATTTTTTGTTGTATCATTATATTAAGATAGGGTGATATGTATGGAAAAGGCTGTTGTTACTAGTTTAAATTCTAGAAATAATAATGAAGTTGAATCTGTTACATTAGCAGAATGGGTTAGTATACACCATTCTGAAGAAGAAATGCGCTCTGTTTTTTTGAATATGGATCGTGCACTTAAATATATTCATGAGCATGGTTATTGTATTGATGTATTTTATCCTACTGAGATAAATGTATTAAATGACGATGATAGATATATTCAGTTTAAAAAGCTAGTTGAATTATCTAAAGACTATGGAATAGCTAGTGAAATGAAAAAAGAAGATATTTATAGATCTTCATTAATACAAGTAGGTTTATATACTAATAGTTTAAATCATTTAAATCCAGGACTTTTAAAAGAGCAATTTGATTCTTTTGCTCAATTTATTCCTCAAGATGATGTTCCTTATTATAGAGGAGTTATTCAAAGAGGTGCTTCCGTATATCTTTGTGAATATTCATTAGAAAAGAGTAAAAGAGATTTAGAGGATTTAAAGGGGCAACTTGGGGAAGAAGGAACACAAATTACTCCTATTAATGAACCAAGTGAAGCTGAAATGACTAATAAAAAAGTAAATGATCTTATATATAGACAAATAAATGGTATTAGCGATGCAGCATTCTTAAATATAGCTATTATTCCTATTGCTATACTTATTATTATGTGTATATTAATGTGTGTTATGTTAATTATTAATTTAATAAACTAAAATGTTGACATTTCTAAGTGATTATGGTATTTTATATTCGTAAGCACTTGGAAGTGTTTTTATTTTGAAAAAATATAGGAATGGTGAAATATGGCTGAAGTAAGAAAAAAGGTTATAGAAGATAAGTATAATACTAAAAGTATTAAGACTAAAACTAAGACTAAAAAAGAAGAAAAAGTAGTTAAAACTGTAAAGAAAAAAGAAGAAAAGACTACTGAGAAAAAAGGTTTATTTACAAAATTTAGAATATTTTGTCATGGTGTAGCTAGTGAATTTCATAAAGTTCATTGGCCAAGTAAAAAAGATATGATTAAATATTCAATTGCAACAATAGTATTTGTTATATTTTGTGGATTATTCTTTTATGCAATAGATATTATCTTTGCATTTATTAAATCTAGATTTTAAGGAGTGGTAGTATGGATAAACAATGGTATGTAGTTAATACTTATTCAGGACATGAAAATAAGGTTAAAGAAAAGCTTGAAATGAGAGCTGAATCTATGGATATGCAAGATTATATCTTTAGAGTAGTTATTCCTGAAGAAAAAGTAGTAGAAGTTAAAGATGGTGTTACTAAGGAAAAAGTTAAAAAGATGTTTCCTGGTTACATTTTAGTAGAAATGATTATGACTGATGAAGCTTGGTATGTAGTACGTAATACACCTGGTGTTACAGGATTTATTGGATCAAGCGGTAAAGGTGCTAAACCAACTCCATTACAACCATATGAAGTAGATAAAGTACTTGGAAATATGGGTATTAGTAGAATGGATGTTGATACTGAATTATCTGTTGGTAATAAGGTTAAAATCATTGCTGGACCATTCCAAGGAATGTTTGGTACAGTTGATTCTGTAGACTTACCAAATGGTAAAGTTAACTTACTTGTAGACCTATTTGGACAAGAAACTTCAGTTGAAGTTGAATTAAGTCAAATAGAAAATGCATAATATACTTGCATTATAAGTATATTTGTGTTATTATTTAATGGCTATATTTATTTTTATATATATAGATTTAGTGGGAGGCAAAGTTCGCATTTTTAAAAGCGGGATCGAGCTATTTGTACCACTCGCGAAAACTAATATTTTATAGGAGGTGTTTTTCGTGGCAGAAGTAGTAAAGAAAATTAAATTACAAATTGAAGCAGGAAAAGCTAATCCAGCTCCACCAGTTGGTACTGTATTAGGACCTGCAGGAATTAATCTTCAAGATTTCTGTACTAAATACAATGATGCAACTAGAGATAAAATGGGAGATGTATTACCAGTAGAGATTTCAATTTATGAAGATAGAAGTTTTGATTTCGTTATCAAAACTCCACCTACAGCATTCTTATTAAAGAAATATGCTAAGGTTAAAAAAGGTTCAGTTAATGGATCTAAAGAAACAGTTGCTACAATAACTAAAGCACAATTAAAGGAAATTGCAGAAATCAAATTACCTGATTTAAATGCATATGATATTGAAGGTGCTATGAAACAAGTTGCTGGAACTGCAAAAAACATGGGTATTGCTATAGAAGAGTAATACTTTAGTACATTTAGGTATAACCTAGTGGAAGGATATCATGGTGTTATTAACACCATATACAAAATGAATAAAAAATCCGCTTTTACCACATAAGGAGGAAATAAAATGAAAAAGAGAAGTAAAAAGTATACTGAAGCTGTTTCTAAAGTAGAAAAAGGTAAAGTATATACAAAAGAAGAAGCTGTTAAGTTAGTTAAAGAAACTTCAACTAGTAAATTCGATGGATCAGTTGAAATAGCTGTAAGATTAAATCTTGATACTAAAAAAGCTGATCAACAATTAAGAGGTGCTATAGTACTTCCTAAAGGAACTGGTAAAACAAATAGAGTTTTAGTAGTTGCTAGAGGGCCAAAAGCTGCTGAAGCTAAAGAAGCTGGAGCTGACTTCGTTGGAGATACTGACATCTTAGAAAAAATCGAAAAAGAAAATTGGTTTGAATTTGATACAATGATAGCTACACCTGATATGATGCCATTACTTGGTAAATTAGGTAAGGTTTTAGGACCAAAAGGTTTAATGCCAAATCCTAAAACTGGTACAGTTACAATGGATATTAAGAAAGCAGTAGAAGAAGTTAAAGCAGGACGTGTTGAATACAGAACTGATACATTTGGTAATATTCACAGTGTAATTGGTAAAGCATCATTTAGTGAAGCTGACTTATTAGAAAACTTAGAAGCTTTCATGGGACAAATCTTAAGAATTAAACCATCTACAGTAAAAGGTGATTATATTAAGAATATTTCTATAGCTTCTACTATGGGTCCTGGAATCAAAATTGAAAATAGTTTTGACAAATAGGATTATTTAGTATATAATAAAGACAATTTGTTGGTGCCATAGACAGTAGGTATAAAAGTAAATCCTACCGAGGACTTAAATAAAAGTATAAAAAGTTCTTTTGCGTCTATGTATGTAAAAGAATTTTTTTATGGCATCCCTAAATATAAAAGGAGGTGTATTATGGCAAGTAAAGTAATCTTAGAGCAAAAGCAAACTGTAATTGATGAAATTAAAGAAAAAACAAATAATGCTAAGACTATTGTGTTATTCGATTATCGTGGATTAACTGATAGTGAAATTAAAGAATTACGTGTTAAGTTAAGAGAATCAAATGCAGAATACAAAGTATATAAAAATACTTTAATGGCTAGAGCTTTTAATGATTTAGGTATTGATCTTAGCGAAGGTTTAACTGGTCCTTCTGCATTAGCATATAGTGAAGACCAAATAGCACCAATCAAGATTTTATCAAAATTTGCTAAAGAACACCCAGCATTAGTTTTAAAAGTAGGGATTGTAGATGGAGAAAAGGCAGACACTGCTAAGTTAGCAGAATATGCTACATTACCATCAAGAGACGAATTACTTACTATGCTTGCTGGTGGTATGATAGGTATCGTAAGAGACTTATCAATTTGCTTAGACTTATATAGTCAACAAAAAGAAAATTAATTAAAAAATAAAATAAATAAAAAATAGGAGGAATTTAAAATGGCTAAATTAACAAAAGAAGATTTTATCAGTAGTTTAAAAGAAATGAATTTATTAGAAATTAAGGAATTAGTAGATGCAATGAAAGAAGAATTTGGAGTTGATCCAAGTGCTGTAGCAGTTGCTGCACCAGTTGCTGGTGGTGCTGCTGCTGATGCTGCTCCAAGTACTGTAACAGTATCAATCGCTGATGCTGGAGCTGCTAAAGTTGCTGTTATCAAAGTAGTTAAAGATATTACTGGTTTAGGATTAAAAGAAGCTAAAGATATCGTTGATGCAAACGGTGTTGTTAAAGAAAATATCCCAACTGCTGAAGCTGATGAAAT
>CAMOXZ010000032.1 GCA_946629545.1 uncultured Caryophanales bacterium
AACTCTAATACTTCATTTTCTTTATATTTAAATAAATTAACTTTTTTACTTAGAATATTTATTCTTTCTTTTATAATTAATTCAATTGATTTATTTAATTCATCTCTATAATTATCTAGTAATTTAGACAATTCTTCTGTATTTAATACTATTTTATTCTTTTTAGATAAATCTAAAAATTTATTTTTTAACACATCCATTGAATCTAATGGAGGTTTTTTAATTAAACTCTTAATATCTTCATTTACCAATATATTAGTATTATTCTCTACTATAGTTAATAGAGTTGCTTTATAGCTGTCAAAATGTTGTTTTCTTAATTCTTCTACTGTTAACTCTTCCATCATTTAATCTCCTAGCATATTAACTTTAACAATTATATAATTTCTAGTCAATGTTTTTAGAATATTTTTCAGCTATTTTACTTAATAATGACACTAAATAGTAAATAGGATGTTTCTCTAACTTAATAATATCTAAAACTATTACTAAATTAGTACCCTTACTTATAAATCTAAACATATTAGAAATATAGAAAGCTTCCATAAATAAATCTTCTACATTTAGTTTTTCAACAACTTCTTGTGGAAATACTAATTCAATAGAATTCTTATTTTGATGAACATTCTTAATTTTTAATTTATTAGCTAACTTCTCAAACCATTCTTCATACATATAAATAATTAAATCTTCATCAAGTTTACCAAATCTATCCTCTAATTCAGATTTTATTCTTTTAAATGATTTCTCATCAGTAATAGAATTAATCTTTCTATGAATTTCAATCTTAAGATCATCTTCACTAACATAATTATCATCAATATGAGTAGTAACATTAATTAATGGCTTAGTATCTTCTTCTTCAGCATCTACTTCTTCATTATTTAATAACTTAACTTCATCATTAAGCATCTTTAAGTATAAATCAACACCAACAGTATCAATAAATCCTGCCTGTTCACTACCTAAGATATCACCAGCACCACGTATAGATAAATCACGAGTCGCTATAGCAAACCCACTACCCAATTCAGTAAATTCTTTAATAACATTAAGCCTTTTTACTGCTGTTTCTGTAAGAGATTTAAATGGTTGATACATTAAATAAGCATAAGCGAACTTATCACTTCTACCAACTCTACCTCTAATTTGATATAACTGACTAAGTCCAAATCTATCACTATCCATAATAATCAATGTATTAACATTAGGTATATCTATACCAGTTTCAATTATAGTAGTACATATTAAAATATCATATTCATGCTTAATAAAGTCATATATTGTACTCTCTAATTGATTCTTAGTCATTTGACCATGAGCTATACAGATTCTAGCATCAGGCGCAATATCTTTTATTCTTAATGCAAATTCATCTATAGACTGAACTCTATTATATAGAATATATACTTGTCCATCACGAGATAATTCTTTATAAATAGCATCTTTAAGTATTTGTTTATTCTCTTCAACAACATAAGTTTGAACAGGATATCTATTAACTGGAGGTGTTTCTATTAAAGAAAGACTTCTAATTCCAGTTAAAGACATTTGTAGTGTTCTTGGTATTGGAGTTGCAGTCAATGTAAGAACGTCCACATTACTCTTATATTGCTTAATCTTTTCTTTATGAGCTACTCCAAATCTTTGTTCCTCATCAATTACTAATAATCCTAAGTCTTTAGCCTTAACATCATCACTTAATAATCTATGAGTACCAATAACCATATCTATAGTTCCATCTTTTAATCCTTCAAGTATTCTTCTTTCTTCTTTTGGAGAAGTAAATCTATTTAATAATCCAATACTTACTGGAAAATTATTAAATCTTTTTAAAGCATTTTCATAATGTTGATTAGAAAGAATCGTTGTAGGACATAAGAATAATACCTGTTTAGAATCTAGAATTGCTTTAAATGCCGCCACAAAAGCAACTTCAGTTTTACCAAAACCTACATCACCACATAATAATCTATCCATTGGAGTAGTACTTTCCATATCAGTTTTAATTTGACTTATAGCTAACTTTTGATCATTTGTTAATTCATATGGGAAGTCTTTCTCAAAATCAATACTCATTTCACAGTCTTTAGAGAATGCAAATCCTTTTCTACTTTCTCTTTCAGCATATAACTTAATTAAATCATAAGCCATATCCTTTACTTTACCACGTACTCTAGCCTTAGTCTTTTCCCATTCAGTACCTCCTAATTTATTAATCTTAGGAGCCACTCCTTCTCTACCAGAATACTTAAATAAATGATCTATCTTTTCAACAGGAATATATATCTTATCAGTACCTTGGTATAAAACCTCTAAATAATCTTTAGTAATATCATTCAAAGTAAGAGTTTTGATACCATTATATACACCTATACCATGTATATTATGAACTACATAATCACCAACATTTAACTTATTAATATCACTAATAGTAGTAGCATATTTAAATTTATTTTGATATCTATGCTTCTTCTCATTTACTTTAAATAACTCTTTAGCTGTTAAGAGAATATAATCTTTATAAATAAATCCACCATCTAAATCACTCTCAATAATATTAACTTTACCAGTATGTATATTATCAAAATCAGTCTCAACAAGTTTCATATTAAGATTCTTTAATATACTTCTAATTTGATATTTCTTTAAACATATAATAACTGTCTTATTCTTACTAATATTATCATTAATAAACTTATTAATATTATCTTTATCTTCATTAAAATTATTAATAGTCTTAACATTAAAATTAATACTTTCAGATACTTTATTACTAGAATCTAAGTTATTTAAAGATGAATAATAAATACTAAATTCTTCATCTAATTCACCTAAAGAAAACATATAGTTTCCACTAAACTCAGTATCTTTCTCTTCTTTATATTCAACTATTTCTTCTAAAATACCCTTATAACTAATCTTTAACCCATCATAATCTTTAAAGAAAGTAATACCATCTAAATAACTACTAATATTAACAACACTTTCATATTGAGGTAAATACTTTTGTTTATCTAAATCTTCTACTTCCTTATCAGTAATAAATTCAGTAAATGGTTTAATAGTAATACTCTTTATATCACCAATAGACTTTTGATCTTCAGGATTAAACTTACGAATAGATTCAATCTCATCATCAAAGAACTCTATTCTTATTGGATTATCTTCATCTATTGGATATATATCTAATACAAAACCACGAGATGCAAATTCTCCAGTTTTAGTAACTAATGTATCTCTTGTATAACCCAAATTATTAACTTTTCTAGATAATTCTTTAGGATCAATCACATCTCCTACATTTAAATTAATAATACTATTAATATAATTTTCTTTCTTAGGAAGGAATCTCAAATAACCCATTAAGTTAGTAATAACTATATTATTATTTGAATTAATTACTTTATTAATAGTCTCTAGTCTATTTAATTTTAAATCTGGTGAAACAGCTAATGCTTCACTTGTAAGAAAATCATCCATAGGAAATAAACTAACGTTATTATTATAATTACTAAGAATACTATATAGTTTATTAGCTTCATATACACTATTAACTACTACTAAAATATTCTTATTTTCCTTCAAAGAAACACTATTTAAATACAAACAAAAAAATTCATCGGTCAAGTTATATATACCCATGTCTTTTTTTAAATCTATATTAATTAAATCTTTGAAGAATTTCATATTCATCACCTATTTATTCTTACGATTGTGTTTACTCATTAAATCTCCAAAAGGTAACTTAAAATAATCATCTATTACTTCTACTAAATTATTAAATAATTCTTTTAAAGTGTCTTTCTCTTCTTTAGAAAAATTACCTAATACATAATCTTTAGTATCTGTTTCAATATTCTTAGATATTCCTATCTTTAATCTCTTATATTCAGTAGTTCCAATATTAGACTCAATATTTCTTAAACCATTATGTCCACCACAACTACCATCAGATTTTAATTTAAAATTACCTACTTTTATATCTAAATCATCTGAGATGATTAAAATATCTGATACATCTATATCAAAATAATCCATTATCTTTCTAACAGAATTACCTGATAAATTCATAAAAGTAAGAGGTTTTAAGAATAATACTTTTTCACCATTAATATTAGCTTCTAAATATTCTCCATCAAACTTCTTAGTCCATTTCTCATTTATACCCTTTTTATCTAAATAAAAATCTACAAATAAAAAACCAATATTATGTCTAGTATTTTCATATTCCTTACCAGGATTTCCTAAACCTACTATTAATTTCATACTATCACCTACTTTTTATGATATTCAGTATAAATAACTGATTTAGCTACTCCTCTTTCTTTAGCGACTTTCTTAATTGCATCCATTTCACTAAGTCCGTCCTCAATATACATTTTAACATGTTCTACAACATCTAACCCACTAAAATCAACTATTTCTTTATTTCCTTCGACAACTATGACAAATTCACCCTTCATATTGTCAACTAAAGGAATAATATTACTAATATTATCTCTAACTATTTCTTCATGTATTTTAGATAATTCACGACATACTGCGATTTTTCTATCTCCTAATACTTCAAGCATGTTTTTTAATGTTTCTTTCATTCTATGAACTGATTCATAGAAGATTATTGTATATTTTAAATTTTTTAATGCGGTTAACTCTGTTTTTTGTTTACTACTCTTAGAATTTAAAAATCCATAAAATAAGAATGGAGATGGTTCTATACCAGAACTTGTTAACGCAGGAACAAAAGCAGTAGCTCCAGGTAAACTAATTACGTTATACCCAGCTTCTATAACACCACGAGATACAATATATCCAGGATCACTAATAATAGGAGTACCTTGATCAGTTACAAGACCTACGTTAAGTCCTTCTTTTAGCATAGATACTACATTATCTATAATTTTATCTTCATTATATTCATGACAACTAACTAGTTTTTTCTTAATATCATAGTGGCTTAATAATAAACCAGTATCTCTAGTATCTTCACATAATATAACATCTACAGTCTTTAAAGTATTTAAACTTCTAACTGTAATATCATCTAAATTACCAATAGGAGTAGGAATTAAATATAAACTAGGTGTATCATTATAACTCTTTTGTATCATTTTCTTACCTCCTTTTGTAGTAATTCATATTCAGATGTCTCTGTGCCATCTAAATT
Source organism: uncultured Caryophanales bacterium (assembly GCA_946629545.1). Taxonomy (GTDB): domain Bacteria; phylum Bacillota_I; class Bacilli_A; order RF39; family UBA660; genus UBA3789. Next base: position 5,171 of record CAMOXZ010000032.1, read on the forward strand.
ATATAGAATAATTGGACTATCTACTTTTAATCCAACACTTCCACACTTTTGTGCTTCTACTAAGACTAAAGTAGATTCTTTTGAAACATTTTCATAAACAAATCTAATTCTTTTAGGTTCTAAATTATGTTTTCTAAGAGTTTCTATAATATCAATTAATCTATCACTTCTATGTACTATATATAAATTACCATTATCTTTTAATACTTTCTTACAACACTTACATAAATCTTCTAAATTAAAAGTAATCTCATGACGAGCAATCATTTTTTCATAAGACTCATTAAAACTACTTTTATCTTCTACCTTAAAATAAGGCGGATTACATAATACTAAATCAAATTCATTTAAATGTCTACTAGAAAATTCATTAGCATCTTCATTTACTATAGTGATTCTGTCAGTTAGCTTATTATATTCTACTGATTTCTCTGCAAGTCTAGCCAATTGTTCCTGTATTTCCACACCTACTATATTATTTTTAGTACGTTTAGAAACAATTAATGGAATAACCCCATTACCAGTACAAAAATCTACTATATTCTTATCTCTTAATCTAATATTAGCGTAATTTGCCAAAATTATGCTATCTAATGAAAAAGAAAAATAAGAAGAGTTTTGATAGATCTTTAAATCATATCCTAAAACATCATCTAATCTTTCCATTATTTTTCATCCTTAGATAAAGTAACAATACCTTTTTCTTTTAAATCAACTGAATAAGTTTTCTTAAATACATCTATACTAACAACTTTACCCATACCTTGAGGAGTATCAGCAACCATACCAATCTTAGGCATATCTTTCTTTAACTCAGTATAGATATCATTTTCATATCCTAAACAACATAAAAGTCTTCCACAAATACCATTTATCTTTGTTGGATTTAATGCAAGCATTTGATTCTTAGCCATATTAATAGATACACTATCAAAATCTGTTAAGAATGAGTTACAACATAAGAATAATCCACAAGGTCCTAATCCACCAATCTTCTTAGCTTTATCTCTTACTCCAACTTGTCTTAATTCAATACGTGTTTTATATTTACCAGCTAATTTCTTAGCTAATTCTCTAAAATCAACTCTTGTTTCTGCTAGAAAATTAAATACTAATTGAGAATTATCTAAAGAATAATATGCATCAACAAAATTCATTTCAAGCTCTAACTCTTTACTAATTCTTTTAGCATCTTTTAAAGCTTTTTCTGCAGTTTCTTCATTAGCTTTTTCTTTTTCATAATCTTCATCTATTGCAATACGTTTTACTTTGTCTAAAGGCATATCAAGATTCTTCTTATCTTCAGAATACTTCTCCTTACATACTTTTCCCATAAAAAGACCATTTTCTGTTTCAAATACTACATCATCACCTTTTTTTAATTCTAATGAATTAGGTGACAAAAAGTATAAATTCTTAGTCTTTGGAACACTTACCACTACTACATCAATCACAGTATCTAACCTCCAATTGTTAATTTAGAAAATAACGAATCTAACCATAACTTATAATTAACATTAAATTCTAACTTTTTTATTTCTTCTTCAATTATACTTAAAGAATTAAGTAATTTCTTACTATCAATATCCTTAAATAACTTAACTAATTTCTCATCTATTTGCTTTTCTTCATATTTGTTATCTAAATATGAAATAATTATATTTTCTATTTCGCTTAATTTTTCTCTAGCAATATCTTTATCAGGAATAACCTCAGTAATTATACTATTATATTTAATAAAGAATTCACTAGGATAAGCTACACACTTCAATAAATCAAATACGTCATCTTCGATAATAGGAATACTATTTTCTTTTAAAGTAAGTATTTGGCATCTTGATAGTATAGTTTCTATTATCTTATAACGATTTGTAGTTAAAAGAATAGCTATTATATCTTCTTCAGGTTCCTCTAAGAACTTAAGCATTGTATTAGCTGAAGCTGGATTTAACTTATCTGCTTCCTTTACTACATATATTCTTTTACCATCTAATAATGATTTATTACTATAATCTTTTTGTAAGTCAATCATTTGACTCTTCTTAATAGTAGAACCATCAGGTTCTATTATTTTTATATCTGGATAATTATCATCATCTATCAAATTAATTATATTATTATTCTCTTTTTCTAATTTCTCATATGAAATATTACATAAAATCATCTTAATAAAATCAAATATATACTTTTTATCAGCATCATAATCATTTATTTCAATTAAATATGCATGAGATACCTTATTATTCTCAATAATTTTATTTATATAATCAATATAATTTTTCTTAACAACTGATAACTTATCCATACAAACCTCACAATATTAAATATTTAAATAAAATTAATGATACTAAACCAAAAGGTCCTAAAAACATAACTAATCCTAGATTATATAAATTAATAGGAACCATCATATTAAATTCTACAGATATTAGATTATACCCATATAATAAAAAAGCAGCATATATAAATCTTTTAATTATTTTTTTAAATATTTTCATATTATCACCAATTAATAATATGAAGATTTTCTTATTATATGTCTTTTCTATCTTTAATAGCTCTTTCTAGAGTAAGACTATCAACATACTCCATATCTGCTCCTATTGGAACACCACTAGCTAATCTAGTTATTCTAATACTCATATCTTCTAATATTTTCTTAATATAAAGCGCTGTTGTTTCACCTTCAATACTAGGTTTAAATGCAAATATTATTTCTTCAAACTTCTCTTTATTTATACGATCTAATAGTTTACTTAACCCAATATCTTCTGGATTAATACCTTCAAGTGGTGAAATTAATCCATCTAATACATGATATTTACCGTGAAACATACCAAGTTTTTCAAATAAGAAAACACTTTTAGTATCCTCAACTACACATAATATCTTACTATCTCTAGTAGGATCATTACATACAAAACATAACTCATCATCAGTTAAAGTATTACACTCCTTACATTTATGTATCTTTTCTTTAACCTCTTTTATACTCTCAGAAAACATAGATATTTGTTCATCCTCAAGTTCTAAAATAGAAAAAGCTAGTCTTTCAGCAGTTTTCTCACCTATACCAGGTAAATATTTAAAAGATTCAACTAAATTTTTAATACTCTCTGGATACATGATTAAAATAACCCTGGAATATTACCAAATTTTCCCATTTTCTTTTGAGTTTCAGCATCTATCTTCTTTTGAGCATCATTAACAGCTATAACAATCATATCTTCTAAAGCTTCAATATCTTCTTTATCTAAAGATTCAGCTGTAATTTCTACTTGTTTAACTGTCTTATCACCTTTTAATGTAACCTTAACAAAAGAACTTTCTCCTTCAAATTCAGTATTATCAATTTCTTCCTTTGCTTTTAACATTTCTTTTTGCATTTGTTGTGCTTGTCTAAGCATTGCTTGCATATTCATAATCAATCTCTCCTTTATTCTACTACAACGATATCACCAAATAGTTGTACTGCACTATTTGATATTATATCATCACTATCTATTTCTTCAAATACTGGTTCAGGTTCATCCTTAACCTCATATTTTACTCCTTCTTTTAAATTTTTAATGTATTCATTCTTAACTTTATCCCATTCACTATCACTAATAATAGCAATTTCTTTATCAGATTCAGTTATTTTATTATAAACACCAGTTATTTTCTCTATAACTTGTAAGTTTTGAAGTACAGTAGAATCTAATTCATAACTAATAATCATACTTTTATCACTTACAGCTCTTAATTTTGAATCTAATAAAGAACAAACTATATAACCAATTTCTTGATCAAAAGTAAAATCTTTAAGTTTTTCAAAATTACTTTGTTCTTCTTTTAATAACTTCTTATCAGCCTTAGCTAATGTATTATTAACACGAACTTGCATTATATCTTCTATATTAATAATCTTTTGCGGCATTGAAATTACTAAAGCATTTGATGATTTCAAAGGAATATCCTCTACTTCATCATCATTATCTTCATATTCCTTAGAAAAATCAAATTCTTCATCATCAGTATTTTCTTCCACTACTTCTTTTTTAGGTTGTTCTTTTACTTCTTGTTTAACTTCTATTTTTTCTTTTTCCACAACTACGTTTTCTACGCAATTTATTGTATGTTCACTCATATACTTTAATATAAACATTTCTATGAATATTCTAGTATTATCACTCTTTTTAATATCGAACATACTTTCGTTAACTCTGTTTATAAATTCTTGTAATTTATTGATATCATAAGGAATTTTAGTATTATTCAAATAATAATTAACTATTATATTTCTACCATAATTAAGTATTTGGGAAATAATCTGAATTAAATTTTTACCATTATTATCAAACTCATTGATACTAGATAAAACCTTAGCTATATCTCCATTCATTATATAACCAATAAATTCATCCAATTGTTTATTAGAAATAATACCATTTATAGAAATAAAATCATCCATAGTAATCTTCTTATCAGTATAAGATACTAATTTATCTAATAAACCAAGAGCATCTCTTAATCCACCGTCAGCAAGTATTGCTATATTTTCAAGTACTTCATCATCAATCTTTATCTTTTCTTCCTTACATACAAATTCTAGTTTTTCTTTAATAGTATCCACAGATATCTTTTTAAAAGAGAAACATTGGCAACGAGAAACAATAGTTTCAGGTACTTTTTGTGGATCTGTAGTAGCTAAAATAAATATTGCATGTTCTGGAGGTTCTTCTAAAGTCTTAAGTAAAGCATTAAAAGCACCAATAGATAGCATATGAACTTCATCAATAATATATACTTTGTACTTTAATTGACTAGGTACTAAAGAAATCTTATTCTTTAATTCACGTATCTCATCAACACCATTGTTAGATGCAGCATCTATTTCAATAATATCAATACAATCTTTAGAAAAAGATACTTCACAATGTTCACATTTACCACAAGCTATTCCATCTTTAGGATCTAAACAGTTAATATTTCTAGCAAATATTTTAGACATTGTAGTCTTACCTGTACCTCTAGGTCCAAAGAACATATAAGCATGAGAAAAATTATGATTAATTATTGAATTTTTTAAAGTTTGAACAATAGCTGTTTGTCCAACAACTGAATCAAAATCTTTAGGTCTGTATTTACGATATAATGCTTGATACATAACAAAACCTCCTCATTTATATTATAACATATAACAATGATTATTTATCCCTTTTTATATTAAAAAATGAATTTAAAATTTTCTTAGATTTATTAGGTTCAATATTAGAAATTAAATTAACTGATGGATTAGTTTTATCTCTTTTTAAGATATCCACAACTACTTTTTCATTTTCTTTATCTAAATTACTTAAAGCAGAATAAATATTCTTAATTCTAGATTGCTTAATAGCACTAGCGCACATAGGACATGGATCTAATGTAACATATATATCACAATCATCTAATCTCCAATTATTTAATTTCTTAGAAGCCATTCTAATAGCTATAATCTCTGCATGTTCTAAAACACTATTTTTCTTTTCTTTTTGATTATAACCATATCCAATAACTTCATTATCTTTAACAATAACAGCACCAATAGGTACTTCTTCATTTTTATAAGCTTTTTCAGCATATTTGAACGCTAAATCTAAGAATTTCCGATTCATATAATCCTCCAAAAAAAATGTGCACATGGAAGGAGGACCTTAAGGCTGCTACGTTCCCGTCCTGACCTGGTTCAATCACTTCCATTGCACGTTATTATTTTATTATAAAGTATATTAAAAGTAAATCTTTTTCTTTTATAAATTAAACATTTATTTCTATGTTTCACGTGAAACATTACATTTTTATCTTAAAATTATTTCCCAGGAAATAATTTTCTCCTATATTTTATTTCCCGGGAAATATTTCTTTCTATGTTTCACGTGAAACATTACATATTTCTCATCAAATTATTTCCCGGAAAATAATTTTCACAAAAAAAGAAGTAAATTATTCACTTACTTCTTCATTTACTACTTCTTCTACTGTTTCTTCGGATTCTTCTTCTTTTACTACTAAAGCAACTGTAGCTACTTTTTGTTCATCCTTTAAGTTGATTAATCTAACACCTTGAGTAGCACGTTTTAACGTAGACACTTGATCTAATGGTAATTTAATAATAATTCCACTATCAGTAATAATCATTAAATCTTGTTCTACTTGAGGATTTAAACACTTAAGTGATGCCATTTGACCATTCTTTTCAGTAACATTTAATGCTTTAACACCTTTGCTACCCCTATGAGTTAATCTATATTCATCAATAACTGTTTGTTTTCCATAACCTTTTTCTGTAACAATTAATACCATATGTCCTGGATCAACTACTTCAGCACCAACTACATGAGCTCCATCTAATTCAATTCCCTTAACTCCAGATGAACTTCTTCCCATAGAACGAACTTCATCTTCTTTGAATCTAACTAGACGTCCATTACTTGCTCCAATAACTATTTCATTTTTTCCACAAGTACTTCTTACACTAATTAACTCATCATCTTCTTTTAATACTATAGCAATCTTACCACTCTTACGAATACTATCAAATTCTTCAATAGCAGTACGTTTAACTATACCATTCTTAGTTGCAAACATTAAATATTTAACATTATCATCATCTTGTTTAACACTTATTATCGAACTAATGTTCTCATCTTTTTCTAATGGTAATAAGTTAATTATTGGTAATCCTTTAGATTGTCTAGAATATTCTGGTACCTCATAACCCTTCATTCTATATACTCTACCTCTATTAGAGAAGAATAATATATAATCATGTGTATTCATTGTAATTAAATGCTCTACGAAGTCTTCTTCATTTGTTGTCATACCCTTAATTCCAACTCCACCACGGTTTTGAGTCTTATATGTATCAGTTCTAAGACGTTTAATATAACCATTCTTAGTTAAATTAAT
>CAMOXZ010000033.1 GCA_946629545.1 uncultured Caryophanales bacterium
CGGTATTATCAAATACTTCTTTAGCTTCTATAACATATTTTTCTTTATCAAATTCTGGCCAAAAGTGTGTTAATAGTAATTTATCTACATTAGCATCTTTTGCAATACTAGCAGCTTCATATGTGTATAAATGGCCATAATTTGTTCTTTTGTTTTCTTTTAAGAAGGTGGATTCACAGATAAATAAATTACTATTTTTTGCAAATTCTCTTAAATTGTTTTTTACATCAATATCTCCTGAATATGTGATATCTCCATTATTTGAATTAAATCTAAATGCATAAGCTTCTATTGGATGAGGCACTTGTGTTGAAATGATTTCAAAATCTTTAAAATTAGTTATTTCTTTTATATTATGAATTGTCACTCCTGCGATATCTGCATATTTCTTTATATATTCATAATCAACGGGAGGTTTTTCTTTTTCTTTAGTTATTATCCAAGTCATTTCATCTTCTTCTACTTCTATTTTTTTTTCTATTGTTTTTGGAAGATATAAATGTATTTTATTTTTAATCATGTTATGACATCTATAGACAAATATAGTTTGTAGTAGAGATACTAAGTCTCCTACATGATCTGGATGTAGATGAGTAATAAATATACTTAAATTATTTAAATCTTCTGGTAAGTTTAATAATCTAGTAGATCCATTACCACAATCAAATAATATATTATTATCTTTATAATTAATTAAGTATCCTGGACAGTTTTTATTATCTTTAGGATAAGGTGCTACTGTACCTAATACTTTTAATTTAACTTCTTCCATATACTTCATCTCTTTTCTTAATCATTTGATTTTGTACTACAGGATCTACATAGTTAGAAATATCTTTATCTAGTTTAAACACTTCTTTTACCATACTAGATGATACAAATTGATATTCTTTATCAGCAAATAAACATACTGTATTTACTTTATTATTTGAAATTTCTTTATTAATTTGTTGTAATTGGACTTCATAGTCATAATCACTTAAACTTCTAAGACCTCTAATAATAGCCTTACATTCATTTAACATAGCTACGTCTACTGCAGCTCCTGTAGCAGCAATTACTTTAATATTATTCATTCTATGATATAGTTCCTTAATAATTTCCATTCTTTCTTCTAGAGTAAACATTCCTTCTTTTTTACTAGGATTTTGCATTACTGTAACTACTACTTCATCAAATAAATCACTTGCTTGTTCAATAATATTCATATGTCCTTTGGTAATTGGATCAAAACTACCTGGATATAATACTTTTGTCATAATTTCTTCACCATCCTTTTAATGTCTTCATCATTTTCTATTACGAAATCAAATTTTGCTTTATCAAATTCAATACTTGCTTTTTCTCTTAAATCAAAAGCTTCTTCTGTTATATTATCTCTTTTTATAGCTCTTTCTTTTCTTATACTATAAGGAATATCTAAAAGTACTTTTATATCACACATATCAAAGTAATGTGATAATGGTAATAATAACCAATCTAAGATAATTACTTTATTTTTATTATCTTCAATAAACTTATTTATTTCTACTTTCATACTTTTCCAAGTTATTTTAGTTAATTTATCCATTTTTTCTCTATTATTGAATACTATTTCTCCTAGCTTTTTTCTATCTACTTTATTATCTAAAACTACATCTTTACCAAATACTTTGATTACTTCTTCTATAGCTTTAGGATTACTTAAAGCATTATGACCTACTTTATCTATTTCTAGATAAACTGAGTTAGTTTTTATAGTCATAATCTTTCTGGCTAAAGTAGATTTACCACTACCTGATTTACCAGTGATTCCTATAATCATACTTTTTTCTCCTCTCTAGTTGTATTGTAGTACAAATGTTGTTATAATAAAAATACATATTTATTATGTTAAATATAACTGGAGGTTATTATGAATATTGACTTTGAATTATATAGAATTTTTTATGTAGTAGCTAATAATGGTAATATTACTAAAGCAAGTGAAGAATTAAATATATCTCAACCTGCCGTTACTAAGAGTATTAAAAACTTAGAGGAACAATTAGGAGGTACTTTATTTGTTAGAACTAAGCGTGGTGTTATTCTTACGGAAGAAGGTAAAGAGTTCTATAAATATATAAAACAAGCTATTGAGTATATTAATAATGCAGAGAATAAGTTTACTGATTTGATTAATCTCGATACTGGCAGTATTAGAATTGGTATTAGTACTACTCTTACTAAAGAATTTTTATTACCATATTTAGAAGAATTCCATGAAAAGTATCCTAAAATAGATATACAAATAGATACTAATGTTTCTACAGAATTATTATCTAAATTAAGAAATGGATTATTAGATATAGTAATATTGCATATGATTGATAAAAATTATAGTGATGATATAGAAATAATTAAATGTAAAAAAGTAACTGATTGTTTTGCTGTAAATAAAAAATATAAAGAATTAATTGATAAGGAATTTTCTATAAATGAATTGAGTAATTATCCATTAATTCTTCAACCGAAAGGGTCTAATACAAGAAAGTTTCTAGATGATTTTGCAAGAGAAAATAATACAGTACTAAATCCAACTATGGAATTAGCTGGATATACCCTTGTTGTTGAATTTACTAAAATTGGATTAGGAATTGGTTATGTAAATGAAGACTATAGTAAAGTTTTATTTGATAATAAAGAATTATTTAAAATTAATTTAAAAGAAAAAATTCCTAGTAGATACATAGGAATTGCTCTTTCTAAGAATCATATACCTAATTTTAGTACTAAGAAACTTATAGAAATTATTACAAAATAAAAACTAGCTAATGCTAGTTTTATTTTTTTATTGGTGCGAGTAACAGGAGTTGAACCTGCACGTCTGGGACACTAGATCCTAAGTCTAGCGCGTCTGCCAATTCCGCCATACTCGCGATAAATAAAAATGGTGGACCCTACAGGACTCGAACCTGTGACCGCCCGGTTATGAGCCGGATGCTCTAACCAACTGAGCTAAGGGTCCATTGCTATTTAATAATAACACAAAATAACTTGTAGTGCAAGAAAAAGATACAAAAAAATAAGAGTTTTTCTCTTATTTTTGTAACATGTTTAATAAGTTAATTTTAAACATATCTTTCTCTGGATTTGTTTTAGAAATCATAACACCTTTATATGTAGATAACTCAGCTCTATGACCTTCATCTAATATACCTTCTGGTGTAATGTTAGTTAATAGGATAATATTCTTATCATTATATACTGTATAATGTAATACTATTGGCCCATGAACCTTTTTGAATAATTCATCTGTAGGTAATAATAATTCATAACTTACAGTATTATTCTTATCATCCCTTTTTACCTCTTTACCTAAGAAGGTACCTTTACGTAATTCTGGATAATAATTAAATGTTAATTTTTTGTAAGCTAACATATTATACTTTCTTACAGATCTTTCTTTTTTTCTAAAATCATTTTCGTCTAGATATTCGAATATAAAATTACTCATATATTCAACCCCCTAAATACTTGAAGACCCTCTGTACCTTCAATGTATGAATATTATATCACAATTGTCTAAAAATGTCAAACGTTTTTTCTATTTACAAAAGAAAAAAGACAAATATATGTCTTTTTTACTTAGTTTTTACTTTAACTCTATCATCAAAGTTTTTACCATATTCATTTGGATCTGGTAAAGTTTGTTTAGGTCCACTACTTGGAGAAACATTTTTAACTGATGGATTTTGTTTAGCTTTATCTTCAGCTTCTTTTTTCTTCTTTTCATTTTCTTTAGCTATTGATTCTTCGATAGCTTTTTTCTTTTTGTTTTCTTCTGCTTGTTGACGAGCAGCTTCTTCTTTAGCTTTCTTTTCTGCTTCTTCTTTAGCTTTCTTATTATCTTCATCAGTTTTCTTATCTATTTCAGCTTTCTTATCACTTGGGATAGGTCCACCATTTCTAGTTTTAGTATCTGTTCTTGTTTTAGTTGTAGTCTTTGTATATGTTCTCTTAGTTGTTCTATTTTTTCTATTTTCTCCATTTTGTCTAGCTTTTTCTTCTGCATTACGATATTTGTATAATGCATCACCATTAACTATTTCTTGGAATCTACGTAAATTAGATAATTCTCTATGAGCATCATCAATTACATATTTATTTCCTTTAGTTAATTCCGTGATAATAGCATTTCTATATTGAATATATAATGGGTTTTCATTATCTTCATAAGCACCTAACATTATAGTTTCAATACGTTCAAATTTATCATCTGCATAATTACATAAACCAATATCATTTATAAAGTTAACTTCCATATTATTTAATGTATAATTTAACTTTAAGTTTTTGAATAACATTTCAGATGCGGCAATCATTGGAGTTACTGCTAATTGATAATCCTTAATTGATTTATGTTTTTCTGAATGAGAAATACCTTCAGTTCTTACTTTAGAAGTAACTGGGAAGTCTTCTCTTACCATTTTATATAATTCATTAACTAATCTTAATTGTTCAGCTCCTGTAGCTTCTTTAGCAGCTAAGAATGCTTTATGATATTTATTATAGAAGTCTTTTCCTTCTTGACTATCAATTAAGTTAGTCATATCTACTGGATGTTCTTTTGATTCAATAATATATGCTCCCATTAATTGTAATGATGCACTCTTATAATCAATTGACATATCAGCAGCATCTACTTCATAACCATTAAAGTATGCTCTTACATCAGCTACTGAGTAACTATTATATGCTTGTTGTAAAGCAACCATTTCATCAAATGATAATGCTGCTTTAATATCATGACCAGACTCTACATAATTATTTGCAAATATACTATTGAATCCTGTTAATGATGAACCTAAGTTGATCATAGCAGTTTTTTGAAAATCATTTTTAGTTACATTTAATAATTGAGGATATGTATAATCATTATATAAATCATTATTATAAACTACTTGTTTTGTTGTTTCTGTTGTTTTTGTAGTTTCTTGAGTATTAGATACAGTAGTATCATCCATAGTAGATGTAATTGATGTAATAGTACCATTCATAGTACCTTCAATTGATTTTCTACTACATCTAGATGCTAGGAATGTAATACCTGCAATACCTACACCAATTGCTAATACTCCAGCTACTAATCCTAAACAACCTCTATTAGCTTTATTATCTTCTTGTTCTTCTACTACTATTGATTCATCTTCTGAAGTATATACTCCAGTGAGTGGATCGTATTCTTCTTCATATACAATTTCTTCTTCATCAAAATCATCTTCAGTTTCTTCAAAAGTTCTTCTTTCGTCTTTTGCGTATACTTCTACTAAACCAGGTATACGTTCTTCAACTACTTCTTCTTTTTTTACTGGTTCTAATTTAACTTCTTCATCATTACCTTTAAGTAAGAATGGTATATAATTCTTTTTGAATTCTTCTTCTGAATTCATTATATATATAATATCTTTATTAATTAGTTCTTTTAATGCAGCTTTAGAAGTAATATTTTTTTCTTTAGCTACTTCTTGAATAGCATTAACACCATCTTCATAGTTTCCATCTTTATGAGTACCATCAGTATAGAAAATACATGATTTAGTTACTTCTTTACCGTTTTCAGTACTTTTATATAATACGATGTTTTTAATATTTTTCATATTTTAACCCCCTACCTATTATTTTTCTTTCTTATTTCCAGTATAAGACCATCCATTATTTAATAATGTTGTATCATTATATGTACTCCATTTAAGTTCAGTTTTACCTTTGCTTATAAGTTGTCTTGTTTTTGTACTTTGATAACATACATCACCATATAATGGTTCAGTTCTATAATCTACGTCTGTTACTGTAATTGTAGAATAAATAGGTATTACTTTAACTACATATTCACCACAACTTGCATGAGCTGTTGTTTCATGTTCTACTTTTGTAACTGTTTTAACTGGTGTTGAGTATGTATTAGTTATAGTTTGTAAGTTACCAGTGTATTCATATACATCATAGTAGTAATTAGGTAATGTTGTACATGTATCACTACAATAACTATAATCAGCACCTACAAATTTATAATGTTTTGTAGCTGTGTCTCTTGGTGGATTCTTAAATAATTGTCTTCCTACATATTTCCATCCATTTGTACTTGTACCTTTAATTGTATTAATTTCAGTATACTTAGTAGTTGTAGTTGTAATATAAGTAGTATTATCAATAATTACATAATCATATTTAGAACATGCTTTTTCTTCATATGATCCTGTTTGTCTTATTTCTTCTCTATCTACTGTATAAGCTTTTTCATATGATCCTACTTGTTCTCTTATATCATATCTTTGTAATTTCATTAAACATGTTGGATCACTATCGTTACAGTTATATTCTTCTGTAGCACAGTTTGTTTTCTCCCAAGCAGACCATAAAGACCATGCTGAGAATTTAGATTCTGTAGTTTTCTTATATTCATATAAATATTCTTTCTTATTTTCACAAGATTTCTTATATTCATCATAAGATACTACTTTACCATCTTTATTATAGTATTTATTATCATATTTAACACAAATATGAATTTCTTCTGGCAAACATGCTTTCTTATATTCTTCATAAGAAACTACGTTACCTGCAGCATTATAATATTTTCCATCATACTTAACACATGTATGTTTTTCTTCTGGAATACATGATTTCTTATAAGCATCATATGATACTACTGTACCATTAATGTCATAATACTTATCATTATATTTAGTACAATAATGTTTTTCTTCTGGTTGTGGTGTTGGTGTATCTTCTTTAGAACCTTTTACAGGTACGTTTTCTTCTTTTTTACATGTACCAGTACCACAGTAGTCATAACATCCTATATGAACTAAAATATAATCTTCTTTTTCACTATCTTTGATGTTTACTTTTAAGATGTATTCATCATAAGATTTAGTTATTTTTACATAACTCTTTTCTACATCAACTGCTTTACCTTTACTATCAATTAATGGTGTTATGATTTTTAATCCAATCATATCACTAAGAGTTAGTTTTTTAGAATCACCTTCATTTTGAGGTAATCTTTCACTTGTATAATATGAAACTGCTGCTTCTTTCATCTTATCCAAGTTGTTTGCAAATATCTCTGATGTTTGTGCTTTTAAACCTGTACAATCACAAGTAGCACATCCTTTTCCATTCATTGACTTAGTTATTGCAGGTACCATGAATTTTGGTAATAACCAGCACAATAAGAATACGAAAATTATAATTAATACTAATTTAACTATAAAATTTCCTATTGGAAAACCCTTTCTATTATCTTCATTTGTGGACATATCTTTTCCCCCTTTGTCACATGTAGTGTATATAATAACAAAAAAACCTTTAAAAGTCAAGGTTTTTTTATTGTTACCACTGTCATTCCAGGGTTAAAATTGTCTATTTTATACTCTTCAACTAGATTGTTTTTCTTTAATGTTTCTTGAGTAGTTTTTCTAATAATACCAGTTCCTATACCATGAATTATTACTACTTTTGTATTCTTTATCTTATAATTATCATTTATAAAATCATTTATAAGTATTCTTGCATAATCTCTATCTATACCATGTAGATCTAGAGATGGTAAATTATTATATAACATCGTCATACTCTAATACTTCACTAAGCATAGGAATTGAGAATCTAGAACCTATTCTTGTTACTGAGATTGCTGAAGTAATTGATGAATAATGAATAGAATCATATAAACTATATCCATTAGCTATAAAATATAAGAAAGCCCCATGAAATATATCTCCTGCTCCTGTAGTATCAACTGCTTCTACTTTAACACTAGGTATTATTTGATATTCATCACCTATTTTAGTAAAACTTCCAGCTGCTTCTAATGTAATTATAACTGTGGTTTCATAATAATCTTCTAATTTTTTATGTATTTCTACTAATCTATCTAATCTTTCTAAATCTATTTTTTCTTCTGCAAAATCTTCTGCAAAGTCTTTAGAACATATTACATATGTAGCTTTTTTACCTAAAAACTTAGTTTCATCATTTAATCTACCTGCATCTATTACACTAATTGCGTTAGGATTATTCATAAATATTTCATAAGCTGATTCTGGATGTTCTCCATCTATTAATATAGCATCAGCTATAATATCACTTACAGGCATTTCTAATCTTCTAATAGGTTGCTTTTTACTAGATAAAATAGTTCTAGAACCATTACTAGTATTTGCAATTATATAACTACTAGATGTTCTATGATTAGGATTAACTTCTATATATCTAGTATTTACTCCTATATCTTCAAATTCTTTAATAATTTGATGACCATAATAGTCATCTCCTACAATAGATACCATAGTAGTATCCATACCCCATTTAGCTAATAAATAAGCTCCATTTGAAGCAGGACCTCCACCACATTCTATATGATTAGGAATACGTATTTTTTTATTTTCTTCAGGAAATTCTTTTACTGGCAGTGTTGTATCATATGTTGAATGACCTATACATACAAATCTCATATTATCACCTAGTATAATTATAACAAAAATACATTTCTTAATTAACTAAAATTACTTATATAAATGTAAATTGACAGATTATGATAATCTGTCAATTATTTCATATATTTTATTAATTAATTCTTTTTCATTAATATCTAAACATAATTTTTTATCTTTTAATAAAATTTCTCCATTAATCATAGTCATATCTACATTATTTAATGCATTATGTACTAGATTATTAATTATATCTACATTAGGTTCTGTAAGTATATTATTCATATCTAACATAATAATATCTGCCTGTTTACCTACTTCAATACTACCTATCTTATTAGATAAACCTAATGCTTTTGCTCCATTAATAGTAGCCATCTTTAATACTTCATAGGAATTAAATACTGTAGGATCTTCATATTTACCTTTTTGAAGCAAATCTGTTATAGACATATGATAAAACATATTTAAATTATTACCACTACCTACACCATCTGTTCCTAAACAAATGTTTACATAGTTTCTATATTTAACGACGTCAGCAGTCCCACAACCTAAATTCAAATTACTTAATGGGTTATGGGCAAATGAAATATCTTTATCTTTAAAAACATTTAATTCTTCATCAGTAATAAATGTAGCATGTGCAAGTATTAATTTATTATTAATTAAACCAGTAGATTTTAATACTTCTAAAGGAGTTTTACCATATTCTTTTGTAGTTTGTTCTATTTCTCCTCTATTCTCATTATAATGCATGTGTACTGGTAAATTTAATTCAGTAGCAAGTTCACTACATTTTCTTAAATAATTCTCATTGCATGTATAAAATGCATGAGGAGCTATAGTAAATGTAATTAAAGGATTATCTTTATTTTCATTATATATTCTCATAAACTCATCTATTCTAGATTCTCCATCACCATTTATATCAGCAAGTGTTCTAGTAAATACACTTCTTACTTTCATTTCTTTAATTGCTTTTAAGGCTCCATCACAATTAAAATACATATCATTAGAACAAGTTGTACCTGTCTTAATCATTTCAACTAATGCCATTAATACAGAATAATATGTATCATCATCTGTCATATTATCTTCAATTGGCCATATTTTATCTTCTAGCCATTCCATAAGTGTTAGACTATCATTGGTTGCTTTAAACATACTCATTCCTAAGTGTGTATGAGCATTTATTAAGCCAGGTAAAACTATTTTATTAGTAGCATCTATTAATTCATCATATTCACCATTATAGTCTTTTACTAAATCTATTATTTTATCGTCTTTAATAACTATATCTATATTTTCAATTTTATCTCTATTAGAATCCATAGAGATAACTTGTCCATTTTTAATTACTTTTATCATAACTCACCTACTTATTTTCTAAATATTTAGTTAGTTCTTTATAAGCATCTAAACTCCAAAATTTCCATCTTTCATCATCTGGAAAACATCCTAGAGTTTGATTTTCTCCATCTGGGATAAATACAAAATCCCAACTCCAACCGTATTCTCCACTTTTCTTAGTATCAATAATACCATTAGTAATACCTTCAAATACTATAGGATCAGACCCAGGTTCACAATATGCAATACATTCTTTAAAATAAGCTTTTCTATTATCTAATCCATCCATTAATTTTAATAATCCATCTACACCTAATGTATCATCTACATAATGAGTATAAACTCCAGGAAAACCATTTAATCCTTCTACAAATAATCCTGTATCATTCTTTAATACTGGAGTATTTAATTCATTTGCTGCCCATTTAGCAGAATATTTGGCTACTTCAGTAACGTCATCTGCTTGTATCTCAGGTGTTTCCATTTTAATATTATCTACAACATATCCTAATGGCTCTAAAATAGATCTTGCTGACTCTATCTTAGCCCAATTTCCTGTAACATATGTAACTTTCTTCATATATTATCACCTCATATTCATTATAACATAAAAAAACAGTCTAAGACTGTTTTTATTAATAAGAGAAACTATCCTCATCAGGATTTCTTTTTATTTCTTTTTCATTACTATAATTTTCAAATAATTTAGCAAATACAATTGTTTTCATCATATGTTCTTCTAAATCATTAGAGAATGGTCTTAATAATATATTAAATTGTATATGTTCTAGTTGCTCTGCTAATATAAATTTTGATGCTACATCATGTTTATCTATTTTTAAACTATTACATAAATGTTTAACTACTTCTTCATCATTATATCCTGAAAATGTTGCAGCATCATATATTAATGAAATAGATTCACTTGAATTTAAATTTTCAAATGGTGTATAACTTTGATTTCTTTCTTCTTGATTTATCAATTGTACTTCTTTTATTAATTGATCCATAAATTTATTTTGATTTAATGGCGCTATTCTTGTTGATCCATTTTTAGTTTTTGCTGCTACTTCATGTATTTTTATTAATAATGATAAATAAGCATCTGCAAAATCTAATTCTTTTTCATTTTGTGGTGATGCCATTATTCTAAAACTGTCTTGAATTATTTCGTGATCATCATCTTCTGGCATAGACTTAACTATTAAATCTATATTTTCAATCATTTTTTGATAATATTTATTTATTTTGTTTTCTAAACTCATTATATTACCCCCCCTTTAAGTGCCTAATATTATACTTTAAATATTAAAAATAGTCAATTTCTTATCTTAATATATAAAAGGTATTAACCTATATTTTACTTTTTTCTTATATTCTTTATATCCTTTTAATTCTTTTTCTAATACTTTTTCTTCATT
>CAMOXZ010000034.1 GCA_946629545.1 uncultured Caryophanales bacterium
TTATCAAAAAGAAACAGATAAAGTATTTACATATAAAGAATTATCTTTAATATTCTCTATATTAATATTTATTTATACAGAAAGACTACATGAATTAATAAAAGTAGAAAAACAAGTACTTTTAAATAAAGATAAAGTAAAATCAATAATTAAAAGTAATAGTAAAGTAACACTAGATGATTTCTTATCTAATGATTTTGATGTGTCTAAAAACCCAAATTATATATTTGAGATTAATAGTAAAATTAATAAAGTTAGTGAAGGTAGTGCAGAGTTATTTAAAGATTTATACGACTATCTTGAAAATAAAAATATTAGTTTAAAAGAATTAATAAATGAAGAATATCAAAGAAAGATAGATAATGATATTTTAATATCTAATATATTTAGTGATTTAAAAGAATTCTTTGAATTCTCAGTAGATGATTTATATGAAAAAGTATCTTTATGTGAAAAACTTTTATTAACAGATTCTGTGTATAAAAATATGACTGCTGATTCTAAAGTAGTATATCGTGACAGAATAGTTAAATTAGCTAAAAAAGAACACCTTCATGAATATAAATATTTAGAAAAATACTTTAACGAAGATAAACATATCGGATATAAATTATTCCCATCAAAGAATAATACATTTAGATTAGTAATGTATGTATTAGTTATCTTAGGAATAACAGCAGTTACATCATATTTCTTAGCTAGTCACTATACTAAGTATTTTATATTAAGTTTCTTAATGATATTTATTCCTATTAGTCAATTAGTAATTCAAATAGTAAATGAATTATTAAATAATAATGTACCAATAAGATCTATTCCTAAATTAGATTATTCTAAAGGAATACCTGATGAATCTAAAACTATGGTAGTAATTCCTACTATAGTATCTGATACTAAAAAAGTAAAAGAAATGTTTGATACATTAGAAACATTCTATATTATTAATAAATCAGATAACTTATATTTCACATTATTAGGAGATGCTAAAACAAGTTCTAATGAGAAAGAAGAATATGATGAAGAAGTAGCTAACTATGGTGTAGAATATGCTAAAAAGCTAAATGATAAATATGGAAAAGATTTATTCTATTTCTTATATCGAAAAAGAGTATGGCATGAAGGTGAAAATGCTTATCTAGGATATGAAAGAAAACGTGGTGCTTTACTTCATTTTAATAAAATCCTATTAGGTAAAAAAGTAGATGAGAAAAAGTATTTCTATGTTAATACATTACATGACACTGATTTAGGTATTAAATATGTAATTACATTAGATGCTGATACTAAACTAGTATTAAATACTGCATTAAATTTAGTAGGGGCTATGGCTCATCCATTAAATAGACCAGTACTTGATAAAAAGAATACTAAAGTAATACAAGGCTATGGTATTATGCAACCAAGAGTTAGTGTAGATATTGAAGCTACTAATAAGAGTTTATATAGTCAAATATTTGCTGGTATTGGTGGATTTGATACTTATTCATACATGACGCCTAATACATACCAAGATTGTTTTGGTGAAGGTAGCTTTGTAGGTAAAGGTATATATGACTTGGAAGTATTTGATAAAATACTAAGTGATACATTTAAAGATAACTTAATACTATCTCATGACTTACTAGAAGGTAATTATCTAAGATGTGGATATATCTCAGATATTGAGTTAATTGATGACTTCCCATCAAAATTCTTAGTAGATGTCACAAGACAATCAAGATGGGCTAGAGGAGATACTCAAATAATTGGTTGGTTATTCCCTAAAGTAAAAAACAAAAATAATAAGACTGTTAAAAACCCAATTAACTTATTAGGTAAATATAAAATATTTGATAATATAGTTAGAATGTTCTTAAACCCAATGCTATTAATAACATTAATAGTAGCTTTTACAGGTAGTTATAGAAAAGCAATATTCTGGGTTTCATTTGTAGCATTAGAAATAGCTGTATCTATGATTTTCTTCTTGAGAAGTAAGATGAGTAGAAAAGCTAAATATGAAAAACAAATATATTATAAGAATCTATATTTTGGATTTAAATCATTATTATTAAGATCATACATAATGTTTGCATGTATTCCATATTATACAAAACTATATATGGCTGCATTCTTTAAATCACTTTATAGATTATTAATATCTCATAAGAATTTATTAAACTGGATAACTGCAGAAGAAGTAGCTAAGAGTGCTCGTAATAATTTATCTAGTTATATTAGAAGTTTCTGGTTTAATTTCTTAACTGCTTTAGGATTTATTGCTATTACTTATTTCACACATAATTATATTGCGTTATTAATCGCAGTAATCTTTATAAGTGCACCATTTGTATTATACTTAGTAAGCAAAGATATTCCTACTAACAAAGTAGAATTAAAAGATAAAAAGATTGAAGAAATAGAAGATATAGCTTATAAAACTTGGAAGTATTTTGATGATAATTTAAAAGAAGAATATAATTATTTAATTCCAGATAATTATCAAGAAAATAGAGAAGAAAGACTAGATATGAGAACTTCTCCAACAGCTATAGGTTATTCTTTAACTGCTGTAGTAAGTGCTTTTGAATTAAAGTTTATTGAACTAGATAAAGCAGTTAAACTATTAAAAAATATCTTAGAGTCAGTAGATTCCTTAAAGAAATGGCATGGTCATTTATATAACTGGTATAATATCAAAACTAAACAAGTAATGACTCCTAACTTTGTCTCAACAGTAGACTCTGGTAACTTAGTAGCATCCATTGTTGTAGTAAGAGAATTCTTAAATAAATTTGATGAAGAAAAACTAGTTAAGTTATGTGATAAATTAATTAAAAATAGTAACTTCAAAAAACTATATTCTAAGAAAGATGTATTTAGTATAGGTTATGATGAGGATGAAGGAAAATTATCTATTTATAACTATAATAAGTTTGCTTCAGAATCACGTCTAACAAGTTATCTAGCTATAGCTTTAGGTGATGTTCCAAGTAAGCATTGGTTTTGTCTAGATAAGTCTTTAACTACATATAAAAAGAATAAAGGTTTAATCTCATGGAGTGGTACTTCATTTGAGTATTATATGCCATTCTTATTTATGAAGAATTATCCAAATACATTATTAGATGAATCATATAACTTTGCTTATATGTGTCAAAAAGATTATGTAAATAAAATAGATAAACACTTACCTTGGGGTATTTCAGAATCTGCTTATAGTGAATTAGATAATTCATTAAACTACAAGTATAAAGCATTCTCAACTCCATATTTAAAAGCTAAAGAAGATAAGGAAAATAGAATAGTACTTTCACCATATGCATCTATTATGGCTATAGAATTATTCCCAGAAGATGTCTATGAAAACATTATTAAATTTAAAGAATTAGATATGGAATCTATCTATGGTTTATATGAAGCATATGACTATGATGATAAGAGTGTAGTTAAATCATATTTTGCACACCATCAAGGTATGATTCTACTAGGAATAACTAATTATTTAAAGAAAGATATAATAAAAGATTATTTCCATGCAAATGTTAATATAAAAACATTTGAATTATTATTAAAAGAAAAAGTACAAATCAAAACAAGTATTGATCTTAAAATGGCTAAGTATAAGAAATATGATTATGCTAAAGAAACAATTGAAAATGATATTAGAGCCTTTAATTATATTTCATATTTACCAGAAGTATCAGTTCTATCTAATAGAAAATACTGTTTATTAATGAACGATAGAGGTAATTCGTTCTCTAGATATAGAACACTTCAATTAAATAGATATCGTAAAGTAACATCTCAAGAATATGGTATATTCTTATTCACAAAAGATGTTAAGAAAAATTATATTTGGTCAAATACATATGCACCAATGAATATTAAACCTGATAAGTATGAAGTAGTATTTGCCTCAGATAAAATTAAATACTTAAGAAGAGATAATGATATTTCTACTAAGACAGAAATAGTAGTATGTAGAAATCATCATGCTGAAATAAGAAAGATTACATTTAAGAATGAATCTGAAGAAGATAAAGAATTAGAATTAACTAGTTACACAGAACCAATTATTTCAGAAAACATGGATGATGTTTCTCATAAAGTATTTAATAATATGTTTATTAAAACTGAGTATGATAAAGATACTAATAGTTTAATAGCTAAAAGAAGATCTCGTGGAGATTCACAAGTTAATAGTTATATGTTAACTAGATTAATAATAGATGAACCACTAGATAAATACTCATATGAAACAGAAAGAAGCAACTTTATTGGTAGAGGTAATACAGTAGCTACATCTCGTGCTCTTAATGAAAAATTAAGTAACTATAGTGGAGAAAACTTAGATCCAGTATTATCATTAAGAAATAAAATAGTAGTTCCTGCTAACTCATCTAAATCAGTATACTTATTAGTAGGATTTGGTAGAAGTAGAGAACAAATTAATGAAATAATTAAATATTATGATAGTGTTTATAATCTTGAAAAAGCTTATGAAATATCTACATTAATGAATGTATCTGATACTAAGAATATGAATATTACTGGTGAAAACATGAGAACTTATAATATCATGTTGAACTACTTGTATCAGACAACTAAATTATCTGTAACTGAAGAAAGAATGGATTTCTTAAGACAAAATGCTTTATCACAAACAGGTCTATGGAAATTTGGAATCAGTGGAGATAGACCAATCATAACTGTAGATATAAGTGATATTAGTGATATAAGTTTTGTAAAAGAAATATTAAAAACATTTGAGTATTACAAAACTAAATCTATCTTTGTAGATATCGTAATCATTAATAATGAAAATGGTGGATATAAAGACTTAATTAAAAAACAAATAGAAGAAGAATTATATAGAATTTATACATTAAATAGTTTCTATCATACACCAGGATCTGTTACTGTAATAGATGGTTCTACTTTAACAAGAGAAGATAGAAGTTTATTAAATGTAGTACCAAGACTTAGATTTGTTGTAGAAAACCATATTAGTTTAAAAGAAGCTGTAGAAGAGTTACAAACAAAGAATAAAGTTAGTGATTATCCTAAGTATGAAAAAGAAACTAATATAAAAGTAGAAACTAAAGATAAACTAACAGTTAATAATAACTATGGTGGATTTAAAAATAATGGTAGTGAATATGTTATTTATAATAAGAATACTCCAATGCCATGGTCTAATGTTATATCTAATAAAACATTTGGTACTATTATTACTAATAATGGTTGTGGATATACATATGCTTATAATTCAGGAGAATTTAAAATATCTTCATGGAAAAATGAAATGATTGTTAATGATAAGAGTGAAGGATTTAAATTTAATAATGAATTATTTGATCCAGAAAAATGTACTCATGGATTTGGTTATAGTATCTTAGAAAGTGAAACTAAAAAATTAGCTCATTCAATAACTGAGTTTGTAGCAAAAGAAGATAATGTAAAAATATATTTATTAAAACTAACTAATAAAGAAAAGAAAGAATCTACTATAAATGTAGAATACTATATTAACCCAACATTCGGTAATTTTGCAGAGAAGACTACTAGACATATATTATCTGAATTTATGGGAAGAGATAATTACTTAAAATTACGTAATGTTTATAGTATTAATTATAGTGATGTAAATGTATTTATGACATCATCTGAAAAGATTACTTATGCTGAATGTAATAAGATGTTAGTAAAGAATATTAACTTTGATGTTACATTAAAACCTAATGAAGAAAAAGAAATAGTCTTTGCTTTAGGATGTAGTTTATCAGATGATGAGAACTTAAAACTAATTAAGAAGTATACTAATATCAGTAACTGTAAGAAAGAATTAAAAGAAGTAAAAGAAGAGTGGAATAAAACACTAGGTACTATCCAAGTAAAAACTCCAGATAATAGTTTTGATTATATGATTAATGGTTGGTACTTATACCAAACTCTATCTTCAAGAATTCAAGCTAAAGCAGGATACTACCAAGTAAGTGGAGCATTTGGTTATCGTGATCAATTACAAGATGCTATGAATATTTGTTTAGTAAAACCAGAATATACTAGAAATCAAATATTAATAAATGCAGCACATCAATTTAGTGAAGGTGATGTACTACACTGGTGGCATGAAAAGAATCATTTTGGATTAAGAAGTAAATATAAAGATGATTATTTATGGTTAGTATATGCTACACTTCATTATTTAGATAGAACAGAGGACTTCAATATTCTTTCTGAACAAATACCTTATATTCAAGGTGAAAAACTAAGTGATTATGAAAATGAAAAAGGTATAGTATTTAACTATTCTAATAAAACAGAATCTCTATTAGACCATTGTCTAAAATCATTAGAATTATCTATGAAATCATTAGGATCTCATAAAATACCACTTATGGGTGGAGGAGACTGGAATGATGGAATGAATAGAGTTGGTATCAAAGGTAAAGGTGAAAGTGTTTGGTTAGGTTTCTTCTTATATGGAATCATAGACAAGTTCACTAAGATGATGAAGAAGTATGATAAAGAGTTTAATACTGATAAGTATTCTGAATTCAATGAAAAATTAAAAGATAATTTAAATAAAAAGACTTGGGATGGAAATTATTATTTAAGAGCATTCTTTGATAATGGAGATCCTCTAGGTTCTCATGAAAATACTGAATGTAAGATAGATTTATTATCACAAAGTTTTGCTATTTTAAGTGGAGTAGCTCCAAAAGATAGACAAGAAAAACTTATTAATTCCGTAGAAGATCAATTAGTAGATTCTAATAATAAGATAGTTAAATTATTAACTCCAGCATTTGCTAAATCTCTAAATAATCCAGGATATATTATGAATTATCCAAGAGGTATAAGAGAAAATGGAGGTCAATATACACATTCAGTTTCATGGTATATAATGGCCTTAATAAAAGCTGGATACTTTGATAGAGCATATCGTTACTACCAAATGATTAATCCAGTTAATAGAACTAAAACAGAAGAAGCAGTTGATAAATATAAAGTTGAACCATATGTTATCGCAGCAGATATTTATTCAAACGAAAACTTCCCAGGTCGTGGTGGTTGGACATGGTACACAGGTTCTGCTGGTTGGTTCTATAGAGTAGGTGTTGAAGAAATATTAGGTATTAAGAAACATGGTGATAAACTAGTAATTAAACCTAATATACCAATAGCATGGGATGGATATAAAGCAACATATAAATACAAAGACACTACATATGATATAGAAATCATTAAAGGTAATAAAGAAGGATTATTAGTAGATGATAAAGAAATAATATCTTCTGAAGTATCTTTAACTAATGATAAGAAATCTCATAAGATTGTTGTTAATGTACGTAAATAGAGGTGCCTATGAATTTATATAAAGATAAATATATTATTGTAGATATTATTCCTACTCATAGTGATAGTAATAAAGGTTTTATTGCTCAACTAAGTGCTTTAAAACTAGATGGAATAAAATTACTAGATAGATTTGATTATCGAGTAAAAGATGAATTAATAGGAATCCCTGATATTATGAATTTAATGACTTATGATAAAGACCAATTTACTTATGTAGATAATATTTACTTTATTATAGAAAAATTCAAAAGATGGGCAGAAGATTATCCAATACTTTTAATGGAAGAAAACTATACTCCAGGATATTTATCTGAATTAGATAATAAGAAAGAACTTATTTATCCATACCTAGATATGGAATATAGTTTAGATATAATTGAGAGAATAATGGATAAATACAAAATAGAAAAAACTCCTCATCTAGTAGATATTTTATATGAAGCAATAATATTCCATGGAGATAAAAAAGAAGATTAATCTTCTTTTTTTATTATATTTATGCTATTATATACAGAAAGAAAGAGGGATTTGTATGGAAATTCCAAATATAGTAAAACTTGTAAAGAATAAAGCGTATTCTAGTATGATAAGTGCGGCATATCGTGAAGAAAAAAGATTTCTTCATGAAGACTTTCAAGATATAGATGATGATTTAATGATATCTCATGTCAAAGCTTATATGGTTGGTCGTTATTTAGAATTAAATAATGATAGAGAAAGAGAACACTTTTTAGATATTATTCGTAGTGGAATACTAATTATTGGATTAATAGATGATTTTATAAAAAGTTTGAATGCTATGAAATCTAAAATAGGGGATCACGTTCATGATGATATACTATATGATTTAAAAGCATTAGAAAAGTATAAAGACACTGATATGTATAAAAAACTATCAAAGGGTAATAATAGAATAGCTAGTATAATAAAAGAATATCATGGTTATGTAACTCTAAAAGAACTAAAAGAGAAATGTCATGATGAACCACTTATTATAGGTGATTATAAAGAATATATTATTTCAGAAGAAGAAATAAAAATAATAGAAGCTACAAAGAATCATTCATTACCTAATCAAATAGCTCATTTATTATTTGATTATAGAAAGAATAATGACTATCGTTGTGATCATAAGATTAATAATGATAATGAAGTATTAAAGAACTTACTTGTAAATACTAAACAAAATAGTCCTAGATATGACATTATATTTGAAGATGGTACTATTGTAAACTATAACGAAGGAGATATAAGAATAAGACCATACAACTTTAAACAAGTATTAAGATATACAAAACTATACTTTGTTCAAAACTTTGATGAGATGTATGAAGTTTATACACAGGGTAGTAATATATTCTATCGTGGGGATGCAAAACTACCTATGGCTGAAATAGAAAGACAAATGATATTAAACTCTTTTGTAAATGTATTATCACTACTAATTGACTATGAAGATATTTACACAAAAAGAACAATAGAAGATTCAAAAAAGAACTTAGTAAAAATAAAAGAAATTGCAAAAAAGTATGATTTATAATAAAAGAAGTTTATGACTTCTTTTTTTATGTTATAATATTTTTAAGGATGGTGATAATGTGATTAAATTTGATTTTAAAACATATGTAAAACCTTTTATAGATGAAAATAAGTTTAATGAATTATATAGTAAGAAAAATGAGTATATTGATAAACTAAATTCATTGGATATGATTGGTTGGACAAAAGAAATAGATAAAAATATAATAAGTAGTATTGAAAAAACAAGAGATTACATAAAGAGTAATTTTGATTGTTTAGTAGTAGTTGGAATAGGTGGTTCGTACTTAGGTAGTTATTCATTCCATCAAGCATTTAAAAAATATTTTAATGATAACTCCTTTGAAGTTATTTATGCTGGCACAACACTTTCTAGCAAATATTTAGATGAGTTATATGAATATTTAAAAAATAAAAATTTCTGTGTTAATGTAATTAGTAAAAGTGGTACTACAATGGAAACTAATATTACATATAGTTTATTAAAAGACTTATTAAAAAGAAAATATACACAAGATGAAATCAAAAGAAGAATTATTATCACTACAGATAAAGAAAAAGGTAATTTAAGAAAAGAAGTAAATGAAGAAGGATATATTTCATTTGAAATACCAGAAGATATTGGAGGAAGATATTCATTTATTACTCCAGCTCATTTACTACCATTATCACTAAATTATGATATAAATAAAATAGTAGATGGTTATTATGATGGTAAAAGATTTATTGATAATGCATTTGAATATGCATGTATAAGAAAACTATTATTTGATAATAAAAAACAAGTAGAATGCTTTACAGTATATGAAGAATCATTATACTATTTTACAGAATGGTTAAAACAATTATTTGGAGAAACAGAAGGTAAAAATAATACAGGTATTTATCCAACTTCAATGGTACATACAAGAGACTTACATTCTTTAGGACAATTCGTTCAAGAGGGTAATAAAATATTATTTGAAACATACATTAAGATTGATAAAACTAATAATTATATAAAATGTAATAATGAAGACTTACATACAATTAATAATATAGTAGAAGATTCAGTAATGAGAGCACATTTTAGTGGATCTACTCCATGTATAGAAATAGAATTAGATGAATTAAATGAAGAAAACTTATCACAATTAATATATTTCTTCATGTTAAGTGCGGCCTTTAGTGGATTACTATTTGGAGTAAATCCATTTAATCAACCCGGCGTTGAAGTGTATAAAAAAGAAGTAAAAGAATCATTAAATAAGTAGGTGAAATAATGAAAAAACGTTATATCATATCAGGAATTTTCTTCTTATTGTTTATTTTAATTACTATATTAATGATTACTAATAATATTAAAGTATTTGATGAAAATATCTATAATTATATATATAGTTTTAGAAGTGATTTATTAGATACTATATTTAAAACAATAACTAAGTTAGGTAATACATTAACAGTAATTATAATGGTATTTGTATTATTAGTATTCTTAGGAAAAGAAAATATCTATAAACTCATACTAACTGTAGCTACAACAGTATTAACTAATCAAGGATTAAAACATATCATAAGAAGAGCAAGACCAGATCATTTAAGATTAATAAAAGAAAATGGTTATGCATTTCCATCAGGTCATTCAATGATTTCTATTGCCTTATATGGATTATTAATCTATTTAGTTTATAAAAATATAAAAAATAAATTTATAAAAACAATACTAATCTCAATACTATCTATATTAATATTAGGAATAGGAATAAGTAGAGTATATTTAGGAGTACATTATCCAAGTGATGTTTTAGCAGGATTCTCAATAGCTCTTCCTATAATAATACTAATAGTATGTAGTATTGATGATCATTTTAGGGGGAATATAAATGATAAGGATAGTAGTAAGTAGTTTCTATAATACTTTAATAGACTATGAAGAAGCTATCCCAACATCAACAATGTTGGAGATTGATAGAATAAGAAATAAAAATGTTTTATTTACTATTTCTACAAATGGCAATTATAAAGAAATAATAGATTATAATAAATCATATCCATTTGTTGATTATATAATATCTTTAAATGGTAGTTATGTTTATGATATAAAGAACAATAAATGTATATATAAACAAAAAATAGCTAAGAATGATGTTAAAAAAATATATAATAGTTTTAAAAATTATAAGAT
>CAMOXZ010000035.1 GCA_946629545.1 uncultured Caryophanales bacterium
AATAAAATATAACTAATATAGATAATTCTATATTTATTATTCATTATTAATATTAAGAATAATTCAATACTTATAAAAGTTAATCCACATACACTACCTAATAAGAATAATAAAGGTCTTACTAATATCACATTAGTAGGCATTAAATAAATACCCATAAATAATAAACTTAATACAAATGAAGATACTTCAATTATATTTAAATTTAAAATATTTTTCTTATTCATCCCAGTCTCCCCCTGACTGGTTATATATTATACCACAAAATGGCTAAAAAGTAAAGAAAAAGGGCTTCTCAGTTTACTTTTAGAGATAAATTTGGTATAATATAGAGCCAATTAAGGGGGATTAATATGATAACTATAAAAGAGTTAGAAATGATCCAAGATGAGGAATTAAAAAACTTATTAATTAAGTTTAATTATCTTCATAGACTAGATGATAAAGATTTTTACAAGATAAGTCCTGATGATAATAGTTATGTTGCTCAAATAATAAGAAATGATTTAGCTAAGTTTATTTATAAAAGATTAGTTAATCAAAAATTCTTATATGCAATTAATACTCCTAGTCATTTAAAATATCTTAAAAAGAAAGAATTATCTGATAGTTTATCATTAGATAATTGTAACCTTGATTATTGGATGATTAATGGTATATCATGGATGCCTAGTGGTTATTGTCCTACTGAGTCCTTGGTAGAATTTATTTCAAATCAAAATATAGATAAAGATATAAATTTACTTAATATTATAAAAGACTTTGTTACTGATCCAAGTAATAAACACATTATAAGACCAAACAGAGGTATTTATTTACCTTTAGAAGAAGAAAAAAGAATATTAAAAGAAGTACTTTTATATAAAGATAATGGATATAAAAATGCTCCTAAGGAATTAAATAATTATATAAAGGTTGGATATGAATCTTTGGATGCAAGATGTATACAATTAGGTACTGAAGAAGATGTAAAAAATTGGGCTTTAAATGAAATTGATGATTATCAAAATAAAAGAATTGGTAATATTGGGGAATACTATTTCCAAATGATATTAGAAGGGCAAGGATTATTCCCACACCATGTATCAAAAGATAGTGGTGATGGTTTTGGATATGATCATCTATGTACATATAAGGAATATGAGGATTTATATGAAACTAAATCTACTCTATCTAATGGTGAAAGCGATTCAATTATTATAAGTGAAAATGAATATAATACAATGTTAGATTGTTTAGGTTTAGACTGTTCTAACTATTATATTTCTAGAATGTTTATTGATAGACAAAGTCTTAGACAAACAAATTCATTATTATTAAGACCTAATGATGATAAGACATTAGTATCTTATGATAATGGTCTTATTTATAAATATGATCATGATAAAGGTTATAGTAAAGTATTTATAAAACAATAAAAAGTAGATAGAAAACTATCTACTTTTTTTATTTTGTTTTTGTATATTGTGTTTCTTTTTCTTTTGAATTAAATCTTGCTGTTAAAGAAATATCAAATGGTTCACCAACTAAGATATGTTCTTTAAATTCTTCAAATGTTTTTGGTCCATTAAATACTAAACCATTTTCTTCTGCAGATTTAACTAATATATTGTAGTTAATGAATCCATTGGTATATTTTAAATGTGCCCAATCTATATCTTTAATTTCTTCATCATTTAAGTAGCAAGCAGATTTATCGACATAATAGCGAACTATGTCTTTTACAGGTTCAGCAGATTCTTTTACTTTTTGATTTTCATCTACATCTTTACCAGAGAATAATAAACCTACTGATAATTTTAGATTTAATGTATCAAAATCATGGTCTCTAGAGTATGATTCATTAACTTTGTACATTGCATCTCCAATATTATCAAAAGCATCTTTGTCATTGGCATATTTCATCATTACAGTTTCATATTGTTTATCCACTTGAATTTTTCCATCATTATATATACCTATAAAAGCAATGCCATGTTGATTTTTAGACTCTTGCATTTTATCTAATAATGTTGGTTTTTTTGGTTCTTCTTTTTGCTCTGATATCTTTTTTCTATTAAACATAAACCCTCCTATAATATTTTTTGTCTGATAGGCCCTTCAAACAAGTTTGTATTATAATACTATTTATGGTATAATTAAAATACATATTTTTTATACCACGTATAACCAGTGGTTATGAGGTGATTTATGAAAACAAATTTAGAATTATATAAAGCATTCTATTATGTAGCAAAGAATAAATCTATTACACAAGCAGCTAATGAATTAATGGTATCACAACCAGCTGTTAGTAAAAGTATTAAAACACTAGAAAGAGACCTAAATACTACTCTATTTAATCGTAATAGTGATGGTGTTACTTTAAATACTGCAGGTGAATTATTATATAATAAAATTAAACAATCAATGGAATTAATTATATCAGCAGAGAAAGATGTGGATTCTTATAATGATATGGAACATGGTACTATTAATATAGGTGCAGGTAATACTATTATGCAAAGATATTTAATGCCCTATATTAAAGAATTCCATGAGATGTATCCAAATATTAATGTTATTGTTCATACTGTTGTTACAGATGAATTATTAAAAAGAGCTCAATTAGGATTAGTAGATATTGTATTTACTCATTTACCTAATGATATACCTAGTAACTTTAAAGTATATAAATTAAAAAAACTACATGATATATTAGTAGTTAATAAAGATAGTATTTATAAAGATAAGATTATTACTAAGAAAGATTTAAGTAACTTACCACTTATCCTATTACCATATAACGCTAGTAATAGAAAGAACTTTAATAAGTTCTGTACTAATCATAATATAGTTATTCATCCATTAATGGAGATAGGCAATGATTTAATTATTGAAGATTGTGCATCTAATGGATTAGGTGTAGGTCTTGTAGTTAAAGAATATGTTCAAAATAGATTAGATAATAATGAATTATTTGAATTAGATACAAATTTTAAATTAGAAGAAAAAGATCTAGTTTGTGTAGTAGAAGAAAATAGAAGCAATAATATAATTATTAGTAATTTTATTAAGTTATTAAAATAAAAAAACATATAATTTTATATATGTTTTTTCTTTGCCCATTCCATTGCCCTATTTAATAATTCTGTAACATAATCTGCTTTTATTCTTTTATATTCTTCACGTTCATTATGTCCAAGATTTAATATTTTCTTTTTCATAGCACAATATGCTTGTCTTTCTTTTTTATTTTCTAATAAATAATCACGTAGAATAATAAATCCTTTATATCTTTCAGTACTCTTTATAGCAACATGTATATGAATATCTCCAGATTTTGTTTCTTCATCTGTATTAGCAAAAAATCTACAAACATTATTACTTATATTTTTACCTGGACAATATCCAATATCTATTAATTCTTTAGTTACTTTATCTAAATCACCAACATCTTCTACGCCTATTAATATATCAATAATATTTTTACCATACATATTTGGCAGTGCTGTTGATCCTACATGATTTATGGGATAATTATTTCCTATTTTCTTTTTTATTTGTCTTACAGCATTATTGTATAACTTATTATTTATTTTTTTATTTTGACTTACTAATTCTACCATAATACTTCTAATCAGATAATTCTTCTAATTGTCCAAATGAATTATCTTTTAATTCCTCTCCTTGATAATATTTATACCATAGTGGTCTATAGTTTGACCATCTTTTTGGAGCAAATTTACAATCACTAAATACTTTTTCTAGAGATTGTCTACTCTTTAAATAGTATTCAATATCTTCAGCTTCTTCATCCATAATTTTAGCTTGGCTTTCATTTTGGATTTGGTAAACATTTATTATAGGCATATCAGTGAAACTATCTTTTAAGAATTCAAAGCCTTTTACAGCATTATCTAAATCATCTATTCCTGAGATATATGAAATTGTAGTTTTAATACCTCTTTCTTTAGCTCTTAATAATGTATCTTTAGCTGTCTCTAATGTGATTAATCCTTTTGTTCTAGATAATAGATCGGCTCTCTTAGTGAAATTATCTATAGCATAAATTAATTTAAAGTTTTTAATTTTTGCTAATTCATCTAATGCTTCATTAGAGTTAACTTCACAACCAAAGTACATTAATTCTCCTCTAAAGTTTCTTTTCTTTGCTACTTTATCAATTAATTTCATGTGATTAATAACATTTAATTCTCCATGGAATAATCCAGTAACTACTGCTATTTGGCATAGAGATGAAACATCTATTTTTTTATTATCAAAGAATTCTTCTATATCTTCTTCAGTAATTAATTGTTTTTGATCTTTAATAACTGTATTATCATAGAAATTTTTGTAATTATGAACACATGCCTTACATCCACCACAATTACTTCTACTTCTACTATTTAAGTTTAATAAACGTGGTCCTCTTTGATATGAACTTTCACATGTATCAAGCATTATCTCACTTGTGCATTTACCAATTTCTTTATCTTTAAAATATATTTTATCTTTTGTTACACTGAAGCAAGTATCTTCTTTACTTCTAACAGGAACAGCATACCAAGTTTCATAATCACCATCTATTATTCCTTTAAATCTAACTCTAAAATCTACTCTTACTTCATTATTTGGTAAGTAAACTCCTGTTCTATTTAAATCAATTTGAATTATTTCAGTAATTGGTATATTATACTTCCCACTTAATTCTTCATATTCGCTATAATCATTAACTAATTTAGCTCTAAAACTATTATATTTATCTTTCATAAAAACCTCCCTAGTTTATTTCCTTAGTACTTTTTCATTAAACTTATCTATAAATTCTTCACTAACTTCAACACCTAATTTATCTGTTTGATAGTCGTGAAAGTCAGTGCCTATCGTAGTTAGTATATCATATTTTTTAGCTAACATATTGCACATTTTAATTTCAGAATCTTTTAATCTAGGTGGATATATTTCTATTCCATCTAATCCGTCTTTTATTAAATCAATTATTAGTTCTTTTTGATTCATCCATTCTGGTAATGTTCCTGGATGAGCAAGTGATACTATGCCACCAGAATCTTTAATTAATTCTATTACTTCTTTCTTATCAAGTGCAGCTGACGGATAATATGCTTCCTGTCCTTCACCAATATACTTCTTATAGGCATCCCTAGCATTTTCTACATATTTCTTTTCTGCTAGATATTTAATTATGTCCCTATAACTAATTGCTTCATCAACAGCAATTTTCTTTATTTCTTCATAAGAAATATCAATACCAATTTTTTGTAAAGCTTCAATTGTATAAATGTTTTGCTGTTCATTATACTCTTTCAACCTCATAAGTTCTTTTTCTACTTTTTCAAAATTAGTTATTCCATATCCTAGAAGATGCATACCATCAATACTAGTTGGTATTTCAATTCCAGGTACTAATACTAATCCATACTTTTTACCTAAATCAGCATAGTTTTTTAATCTTATTATCGTATCATGATCGGTAATTGCTAGTTCTTTAATGCTATTATTAGCAGCCAATGCTAATACTTCATCTAAACTTAAATTACCATCAGAATACTTTGTGTGAACATGTAAATCTACTTTCATATTAACCCCCTATGATTATATTAAGCATTTTCTATATAACTATTAACACATTCTAAATAATCTAACATTTCTTGTTTATTCATTTTATACAAACTCATATCATTATATAAATCGCTATCTAAATCATGAATATCTGAACCAACTGTTCTTATTAATCCTAATTCTTTTTGGCAAACTATAAAATTATTATGATCTTTATATTCATTTCTTGTATTGTCTTCAATACCTTTTATATTATTATTTATTTTTACAAAATCTTTTAATAAATATAATTTATTCTCAGTTGGATGTGCAAATATTGTTAGATTGTTTTTATTTATTTCACCAAGTTTAAGTTCTCCATAATTATTTACTGATAAATCTCCAACTGGATCATATTCTTTAAAATAATCATCATCTGATTTTCTTACTGCAAACATACAATGAAACATTCTAGAATTATATTTAGATTCAGAATCATTCTCATACTTTTGTCTTAATCTTTCAAATTCCTTTTCTCTTAATTCTTTTCTAGAAATACATTTATCTTTTGCATTCTCTTCTTGCATCTTTTCTAGTATTTCCCAGTTATATATTTTATTATTATTAAATTCATTTTGAATATATTTCATTATAGTGAAATATTCAGGAATTGGTTTATAAAATGTTTTTAAAAACTTTTTATAACCTTCATAATTACAATCAAAATTATATTTTTCAAAATAATACTGTGCTACTTTATTTATATGTAGTCTATCTAATTGTATCTTAGCTCTATTCCAATTAGCTTCATCTTGATGTTTTATATTCTCAATAATTTGTTTATCTTTTGGATTTATCATAGATTGTACTATATGAAATTGACTACCATATTCTTTATTATCTATAGTAAATTCAATTCCTGGGATTATTATTAAATCATCTAAACTATTAGTTTTTAAATATTCATATAAATCATCATATATTCCTACATTATCATGATCAGTAATTGAGATGATATCTAATTTTTTAGATTTTGATCTTTCAATTATTTGATTTAATGTTACATCAGAGTCTGCAGAATAATATGAATGTATATGTAAATCAACATACAATTCTTCTGTTGATTCTAATTTTTCTTTTATTTTTTTAATAGTATTTTTTAAATACTCGTTCCAAAACTTATAATCATTATTCATATAACCCTCAATTTTTTCTAATTAAAACTTTTTCTCTAGTATTTCCAGTATATGTTCCATCATTAAATACATCAAAATTATTACCATCATATCCAACAAAGCAATAATCTATATGTTCATAATCATCTTTTTTGATGGCGCTTTTGATATTACTAACTACTGCTCCATGAGTAATCATAGCAATTCTATCATATTGATATGAATTGTATACATGTTTAATCATATATTCAATTCTTTCAATCAAATGATTAACACTTTCTCCATTTGGCATTGGTACATTATAGTCACTTAAACTTTTAATGGCTTCTTCTATATTCTTTAATTCATCTAAAGTTTTGCCTTCTAAAACTCCCATATTTAGTCCACGTAAATATTTAGTGAAGAATACTGGTAAATTTAATTTTTCATTAATATACATAGTAGAATTGTGTGTACGGCGTAAATCTGAAGAAAAAATTGCTTGAATTTTTTCTTTTTTTATCATTTCGGTTATTTGATTTAATTGAGTATATCCTAAATCAGTGAATTTGGTATCTATACTATCAGAATGTCCTTTTACTTTTCGTTCAAGATTCCAATTTGTTTCACCGTGTCTAAATAGATAAAAAGTTTTTCTTTTTATTTCTATCATTATATTAATACCCCCTTTTCTATATTGGCATTAATAACGTCCTTTTTCAACTAGGTATAATAGCACAAAAAGTGTTTTTTTTCAAGTTTTCATATAATTATTATTTAAATATAAAAAGACTTAATGTTACTTAAGTCTTTAATCTTCCCCTCTTAGTTTTCTTAATCTTTTTATTTCTTCATCTGCCTCATTTTTTGCTTCTTGTTGTTTTCTTTGTTTTCCTAGACGTTCAGCATATTCTGCATATTGTCTTACTTTTTCTTCCCATGAACCTGGTATATATGTTTTATGTTTAGGTCCATTTGAACCATAAGAACAATTATCAAATGATTCAAACACTAATTCATCATTCTTATAAACATAACATTCAATACCACTAAAATTTTCATCATAATAACCTGTACGTCTCGCATATTTTGCAATTTTTATTCCGTCTCCAATATTTACTTCTCCATAATCAGGAATTCTTTCTATTGTTCTAAGGATAGAACTCATTCTTTCTAATCTTTGTTCTTCCTTTTTTCTTTCATTTTGTATTGCACCTATGCTTTTATATAATTCTAATAAAATATCTTCCCATGCTCCAGGAATATATATACTATCTGCTAGCACTTCTTGTCTTTTGTAGTATACTGATACACTTTCTCTATTGTTGTAATCAGGATCTAGTTTTACTATTTTTAGACCATAACCTTCATATACATAATTATGATAGTATTTACCAAAATTAGAACAGTTTTTATTTACTAGTTCTTCCTTACCTAATTTTTCTGCTATTTCTTTTGCTTTACAATGTAGATTTGCTTCTTTAAAAAGTTCAGCTACTTTTTTATCAAAATCATCATTAAATCCCATAACACGTACCCTCCTGGCACCTATTATATATTAATGACTATTTATAGTCAATTTAAATATAAAAAGACTTAAAATAACTTTAAGTCTTTTTTATACTTATTTTAATCTTCCCCTCTTAGTTTTCTTAGTTGCTTAATTCTTTCATTTGCTGCATTATCTGCTTTTTGTTGTTCTTGTTGCTGTCTTAATTTTCTCACTTCTTCTGCATATTTGTCTACTTCTTTTTCCCAAGAACCTGGTATATACTTTCTGACTTTAGTCCCATATGTAGCTGCTTTATAATAATCGCATACTAGTTCTTCATCTTTATATACTCTATAATCAGTACCATCATATGCATCATATGAACCAATTGTATTTTCATAAGTAACTATTTTTATACCATTGCCTATATATATTGTATCACTTGATTTAGTTATGCTTGCTAGTGCACTAAGTGTACATTGTTGCATTATCATTAAATACATTTCTTTTTCAAAGTCATATTCTTTTGCATCAATGGTTTGATATAATTCCGAAAATACATCTTCCCATTTTCCCTGGATATATGTTTTATAATCTAATACACGTTTACCATCATAATTTACATATACACCTTTTTCATTTTCACGATATGGATCTGGTATTACTATTTTAAAACCATAGCCCTCATAAACTTTATCTACATAGTATTGGCGTCCTTTAATGCAGCGTATTCCACCACTTATTTCCTTTCCTTCTTTTTTCACTATTTCTTCTGCCTGTTTAAGTAATTTTTTCTCTTGGCTTGATTCGTTAGTAGATCCATTGGCCCAATTCATAAAATCTTTAAAAAATCCCATAACACGTACCCTCCTGGCACCTATTATATATTAATGACTATTTATAGTCAATTATTAATATAGTCCCCACTCCGCTAGCTTCTCAAATCCACCAACAGATTCAATATAGTCTCTTGCGATCTCTACAATCTCACCATAGCTCAATCCGTCCACAACTTCATCCCCAATAGCACAGCTTATCTCAACAACTTTACCAGTCTCTTGAGCTTTTAAGAATGCATAGATATTCAAACTAACATCTGCCTTAGATAAATCTTTACCATGTAGTCCACCACCCGTGACAGAATGACCTTGGTCACTACCTAGTTTTCTATTAACTGCACCAGTATCAACATCACTTCCACCAGTCCATTCTCCTAATGGATTAATAATGGCATCAGGATACTCATCTTTTAACTCTTTATTCTTCGCATTACTTTGGCAAATAACTAATCTATCACCATCTAATACATATTTGCCATCACTAGGATACTTCTTATAAATATCTCTAGCTATCTTAGATAATTTCTTTTCTTCATCACTTAATGGAACTCCTTTAAATATTCCATTATCTCCGCATTTAATACTTCCTTCTTGATTACTAGCTAGATATACATCTTGGGCTACTACTAATAAATCTAAATTAAGTTTACCTGCAATTCTTTCTACTATAGGTTTAATTTCTTCT
This sequence comes from uncultured Caryophanales bacterium, assembly GCA_946629545.1. Taxonomy (GTDB): domain Bacteria; phylum Bacillota_I; class Bacilli_A; order RF39; family UBA660; genus UBA3789. The sequence continues at coordinate 9,715 of CAMOXZ010000035.1, forward strand.
TCAGTAAAACTTAAATTACTTTCAATAATAATATGACAATTACCATGTCCTATTAATATCTCCACAGCCATCTTTGGATTAGTATCTTTCTTATAGGCTAAGTCTACTATAGCTCCAGCTATACGATCAGCTAATTTATCAGGATGAGATGGGTTTACTTTTTCTATCATGTTTCCTCCTTTCTACATCTTCGCTAGATACAAAAAAGACTTAAGATAACCTTAAGTCTTTTAAAAGTTATCTTATAGATCTAGCTTTACCACCTAATCTAATAGGTTGGTGTGACTTCATAGGGCTAGTCCCTCCATCACTCTTTATAAGATGTAAATTAATTATAACATATAATTATTTATTTTCAATAAAATTTCTACACTTCTTAAAGAAAGCCACTTGGTCTTCATTAAGTTCATTTCTTTCTACCATTTCTTCTAATTCTTTCATAGAGAAGTATTTTACTTCTGTTAGTTCTTCTTCTTGAATTGTTATATCATTAAGATTAATATCTTTCTTTATATAATACATTCTATAGCAGTCTTTTCCGTCACAACCAGAATTAAATTCTATTACTTCATTAGGATTTATATCGATACCTAATTCTTCTTTTACTTCTGTGACTATTCCTTCAATTGGTGTTTCACCCTTCTTTGGATGGCCTCCTGTTACTCCCCAATCTCCACCTTTATTTTCACTTCTTTTTTGCATTAGAAATTCTCCATTAGAATTTTCTATCGCAATCATTACTACCATTGGGTAATATCCTTCAGGTACTTTATCTCCTTTAAAATACGTTTTATTAGTTTTTTCTAAATTACTATTATATAAATCTCTTTCTTCTTTCATACTACTCTCCATACACCTTAATAACTTCTAACTCCAAGCATTCATCAGTCTTATCATAGATAGTATTATCTATTATTGGTATCATGTGATACCAATCTTTTTTATCATAACAAAATACTATATAACTATTATTATCTAGTTTTAAATCTTTTACTTTAATATTAGATATATCTAGTTCTTTCATACCTTTATTCTTCATAAATGATTCAAATACTTCTATATCTACATAACTATCTTTATTTAATT
>CAMOXZ010000036.1 GCA_946629545.1 uncultured Caryophanales bacterium
GGGCGTAGGAAAATTGAAGAGAGCTATCCTTAGTACGAGAGGACCGGGATGGACATACCTCTGGTGTATCTGTTGTAGCGCCAGCTGCAGCGCAGAGTAGCTATGTATGGAAAGGATAACCGCTGAAAGCATCTAAGCGGGAAGCCTCCTTTGAGATGAATTTTCCCATATGTATATAGTAAGATCCCTCAAAGACGATGAGGTTGATAGGCTGGAGATGGAAGAATGGTGACATTTTGAGTTGACCAGTACTAATAGATCGAGGATTTAATCATAATTTAATAATTTGATGAACACAATATCTAAGTTTTCAGAGAATTATTTCTCTAATATTTTTCTTGGTAACGATAGCTAGTGAGGTACACCTGTTCCCATCCCGAACACAGAAGTTAAGCCACTAAACGCCGACGATAGTTTATGCTAAAATAGGAAGTTGCTGAGAATTTTTTTTTGTGCAAAAAAAGTGTCTAATCTTTTACAGTTATATAGAAATTGAGTTGTAGAACTCTTTTTTTTTGGTATAATAAATTTAGGTGATATAAATGGATTATAAAATAACAACATATTCAGAACAAGAAACAATTGAACTTGCTCAAAACATTGAATCAGAAAAATTTCCTAATATGGTAATTTGTTTAATGGGAGATTTAGGTACTGGTAAAACTGTATTTACAAAAGGTTTTGCACAAGCTTTAGAAGTACAAGAAGAAGTAACTTCTCCAACATTTAATATTATTAAGGAATATACTTCAGGTGAAATGCCACTATATCACATGGATGTATATCGTCTTGATGGTAAAGTAGAAGATTTAGGTATTGAAGAATACTATACTAAAAAAGGTATTACTATAATTGAATGGGCAGACATGATATCTGATTATTTACCAGAAAAGAGATTAGATATTAGAATTAGAAGTTCCGAAGAAGATGAAGATAAACGTATAATCACAATAACTCCTCATGGTTCAAAATATGAAGAATTATGTGAGGCAATACTATGAGAATCCTATATATAGATACATCTTCTAGTTATTTATATACTTCTATAGTTGAAGATAATGAAGTATTATCTGAAATTAAAGAAGAATTTGGACAAAGTCTATCTGAAGTAGCACTTCCTAGAATTGTTTCTATGTTTGAAGATAATAGCTTATCTCCAAAAGATATAGATAAAATAATAGTAGTTAATGGTCCGGGTAGTTTTACTGGAATTAGAATAGGTATTACTATAGCTAAGATTTATGCTTGGAGTTTAAATATTCCAATCACAACAATCTATTCATTAGAAGCTATGGCAATCTCAAGTCCAAATAATACTTATCATGTACCAATACTAAATGCTAGACGTGGTTATGTATATACAGCAATCTATGATAAAGAATATAATCCTATATTAAAACCATGTCATATATTATTAACTGATCTACAAGAAAAACTAGATAATATTGGTGATTATGAGTTTATTTCTAATGATGAATTTGATTTAAAAGTAGAAAATTATACACCTAATTTTGCAAAGATCGTTAGTTATTTTAAAGATAAAGAAAATATTAATCCACATGCTGTTAATCCAGAATACTTAAAACTAACAGAAGCTGAGGAAAGTAAACTATGATATATGAATTAACTAATTTAGATGAATTAGATAATTCTTTTATTTCTAAAGAATATATTTCTAATGAATTAGCAAATAATCCTTTTGGTAAAGTATTAGTACTAAAAGAAGATAAAATAATAGGATATATCTACTATAGTGATATCTATGAAAGATGTGAAATAAATCAATTTGAAATAGATTCTATCCACAGAAATTGTGGAAAAGGAGATTTATTATTAAAATATTTAATAAATCTTGTGGAAAAAGATATTACTTTAGAAGTAAAAGAAGATAATACTCCAGCTATAAAGGTATATGAAAAGAATGGATTTGTAAAAACTGCTATTCGAAAAGGTTATTATAATGGAGTAGATGGAATTTTAATGGAAAGAAAGTATAAAGACTCTTTAAAATAAGAGTCTTTTGTGTTAAAATACATATGAAATGAAAAGGTGATTGTATGAAAGATATATACATACTAGGTATTGAAAGTAGTTGTGATGAAACTAGTGCTTCTATTGTTAAAAATGGAGTAGAAGAAATAGCAACAGTAATTTCATCACAAATAGATATTCATAAAGATTTTGGTGGAGTAGTTCCTGAAATTGCTTCTCGTCATCATGTTAAAAATATAACTATGGTATTAGAAGAATGTTTAGAAAAAGCTAATATGACAATGGACCAAATAGATGCAATAGCTATTACTTATGGACCAGGTCTTATTGGTTCATTATTAATAGGACTAGAAGCAGCTAAAACATTATCATTTGTTTATAACAAACCATTAGTTCCAGTACACCATATTGCTGGTCATATCTATGCAAATAGCTTAGTAAAGCCATTAGAATTTCCATTACTTGCCGTAGTAGTAAGTGGAGGTCATACTGAGTTAATTGAAATGACTAAACATTATGACTTTAAAAAACTAGGTGGTACATTAGATGATGCTATTGGAGAATGTTATGATAAAGTGGCTAGAGTTATTGATTTAGAGTATCCAGGAGGACCTAAATTAGATAAATTAGCTCATGAAGGTAAACCTACATATGATTTACCAGTACCATTAAAAGATGATAGTTATAACTTCTCATTTAGTGGACTAAAAAGTGCAGTAATTAATTTAGCTCATAATGAAGAACAAAGAGGAAATGTTTTAAGAAAAGAAGATTTAGCTTGTTCATTCCAAAAAGTAGCAGTAGAATCTATTATTAATAAAGTAAGAAAAGCTATAGTAGAAAAAGATATTAAACATGTAATAGTAGCTGGAGGAGTAGCTGCTAATAATGGTTTAAGAGATGCTATGACTGAACTTTGTGCTGAACTTAATGTAGATTTATCAATACCTCCAATGAAGTATTGTACTGATAATGGTACTATGATAGCTGCTGCAGGATATTACGCATATCTTGAGGGTAGACGTGCAGACTTAAATTTAAATTCAAAATCACAAGATACATTAAAATAAAATGTATCTTTTTTTTATTTATATATTGTGTTATACTTATATAGAAAGTAGGGTGGCTAGATATGGTAAATAGAATAGTTTTAAATGAAACTTCATATTTTGGACGTGGTTCAAGAAAAAAATTAGCTGAGGAAATACTAAATAGAGGATATAGAAAAGTATTATTAGTATCTGATCAAACATTAAAAGATGCAGGAGTAACAGGAAAAGTAACAGAGTTTTTAGATGCAAGTGGAATTGTTTATTATGAATTTTTAAATATTAAACCAAATCCAACAATATTCAATGTTCAAGAAGGATTAATGACTGCACAAATACATAATGTTGATGCAATAGTAGCAGTAGGTGGAGGTAGTGTTATTGATACTGCCAAAGCTATATCTATAGTTATGACTAATCCAGAACATAGTGATGTAGTAACTTTAGAAGGTGCAGTAGATACAAAGAATAAAGGATTACCTTTATTTGCATTACCTACAACAGCAGGTACTGCTGCAGAAGTAACAATCAATTATGTTATTACTGATGAAAAAAGTGTTAAAAAAATGGTATGTGTAGATGTACATGATATACCAGTATGTTCAATAATAGATCCAGATTTAATGCAAGGTATGCCACAACAACTAGCAGCATCAACTGGAATGGATGCCTTAACTCATGCTATGGAAGGTTATATTACTAAAGCAGCATGGTTAATGACAGATATGTTCCATATAAATGCTATGGTATTAATCTATAAAAACTTAGAGAAAGCTGCAAATGAAAAAGATAATATTGCAGTAGAAAAAATGGCATACGCACAATATATTGCTGGTATGGGATTCTCTAATGTAGGACTTGGTATAGTTCATTCAATGGCCCATTCTTTAGGAGCATTCTTTGATACTCCACATGGAATAGCTAATGCAATACTATTACCACATGTATTAAGATATAATGGAAAAGCTTGCCCAGACTTATTTAGAAATATGGGTAAAGCATTTGGATTAGATATGAATAATCTAACTGATGAAGAAGCAGTAGAAAAAGTAGTAAATGCAGTTCAAGAATTATCAAGAAAATTAAATATTCCACAAACTCTAAGAGAAGTAGGAATACCTGAAGATAAACTAAGAACTTTAGCAGAACAAGCAATCAATGATCCATGTACTCCAGGAAATCCTAGAGAAGTAACAGTAGATGCTATAGAAAAAATTTATAGAGAAGCATATTAAAAAGAAGATTAAATCTTCTTTTTTTTAGAATACTAATCCTAGTATTATACAAAGTAGTGCTATTACTACTATATACATAAAAATACATTTAATATCCATGAAACCACCTAGTATAATATATGAATATTAAATAATATAACTAATTAAAACTAACTATAAATAGTTAGTTTTTTTGATACTCTATCAAGTATAAAATACATTATATAAGAAATAATACCTAGTATAAATATACTACTAATAACTAAATCTAAATTAAATACCTGAGAACCATACATAATTAAATAACCAAGTCCTGCTTTAGATACTAATAATTCACCCATAATAACACCTATTAAACTCATAGATATATTTATCTTTAAAGTACTAATAATATTAACTATATTACTAGGAATAATAACATATCTATAAATATCTAACTTACTAGCATTAAAACTCTTAAGCATAGTTATATAATTCCTATCCACTGAGATAAACCCAGTATAAATATTAATAATAGTAGCAAACAAACTGATAGTCAAAGCCATTACTATAATAGAATTAGTACTAGCACCAACCCATATTATTATTAATGGTCCTAGTGCTACTTTAGGTAATGAATTAATAATAGTAATATAAGGATCGATTACTTTAGAAAACAAATTATGTTTCCACATAATAGTAGAAATAAGAATACCAAGTATTGTAGTTAAACTAAAACTAATAAATACTTCATATAAAGTAACACCAATATGTTTAAATAAATCTTTATTATTAATTAAAGTATTAATAATTTTACTGGGAGAAGAGAATAAGAATGTATTAATTATACCTAATCCAGCAAGTACTTCCCAAGTAATTAGAAATAAACTTATAATTAAAAATCTAAAAGTAAATACAATTATTTTATCTCTTCTAATTTTTTTTAAATAATTAGTATGCTCTAAACTATATGTGTACATCTAAATCCCTCCATATCATTTCATAGTATTTAGAAAACTCTTTATCTTTTCTATTATTAATAGGAGTAGATTTATTATTAAGATTTATTTCATATATATTTTTAACTACACTGGGTCTTTTACTTAAAACAATAACTCTATCAGACATACTAATAGCTAAACTAATATCATGAGTTACCATTATTAAAGTCTTATTCTCTTTCTTTAAAATATTATATATATCTTCACTTATTATTAAAGAAGATTGATAATCTAATGCACTAGTAGCTTCATCAAGTAGAAGAATATCTGGTTTAACCGCAAGTGTTCTAATCAAAGCAACTCTTTGTCTCATCCCTCCAGATAAACTACTAGGATATTTATATAAAAAATCACCTAATCCATAAGTATTTAATAGATTAATAACATAATTTTTATTTTCTTCAGTAAGTTTCTTAGTTACTTTTAATCCAATTAAACAATTATCTAATATAGTTAAAAAGGGTAGTAGAGAATCACTTTGTAACATATAAGCAATACTCTTATTATTAATAGTAATCTCTCCACTAGACTTATCTATTAAATTACTAAGTATAGATAAAATAGTACTTTTACCACAACCACTAGGTCCTACTATAGAAATAAATTCTCCCTCATTAACATCAAAACTAATATTATCCAAAGCTAATATTTCTTCAGTAGGAGTGTGGTAATATTTCTTTAAATTAGAAACTTCTAATATCTTCATATTACTTAATCTTATACATTAATTTACTATATGGAACCTTCTTAGTAATTTCACCATAATCAATCATTATGTCTTGTAGGTGATCAAAACTCTCTTTACTAAACTTAGTAGTTTTAGGCCATGCATCATTTTCTCTATATCTTTTAATAGCGTCTTCTAATTCACTTACTTTAGAATCTGGAAATTGATTAATAATAGAAAGAGCTACTTTTCTATCACTATTCTTATGAACATAATCTAATCCTTTTTGAATTGCTTTATCAAAATTCTTAATTAAGTCTTCATGACTATTTAAATAACTCTTTCTTGCAGAGAATGATGTATAAGGAACATTACCTCCAAGTTTACCAACACTTTCTACTACATAACCATAGCCTTCCTTTTCTACTTGTGAAGCAGTAGGTTCAAATAAAGTAACGAAGTCACCTTGTCCAGAAATAAATGCTCCTCCCATAGCTGGGAATGCTACTGAAGTATCAATATCTAAATCTTTTCTTGGATCAATTCCATTTTGTTTTAAAGCATATTCAAAAGTCATCTCAGGCATTCCTCCAGCTCTACCGCCAATAACTGTTTTACCTTTTAAATCAGATAACTTAAAGTTATCTATCTTTTCTCTAGATACAATGAAACTTCCATCTTTTTGAGTTAATTGTGCAAATGTCTTTAGATAATCCTTTTCTCCACCATTATAAACATATATAGTTGCTTCACTTCCAGAAAATCCTATTTGAGCATCACCTGATAATACAGCAGCTGTAACTTTATCAGCACCACTAGTTAGAATTAAATCAATATCTATTCCAACATCCTCAAAATAACCTTCTTCTATAGCCACATACATAGGTGCATAAAACACAGTATGAGCTACTTCTGCTAGAGTAATTTTTTCTAACTTTTTATCTTCTTTTTTGTTATTAAACAACACACTACAAGCAATAATAAGTATTATTATTACCCCAAATAAATACATAAATACTTTTTTATTCATATAATCTCCTTTTCCAAAGTATTATATGAGATAAAATAAAAAGTGTTATATCTTGTGATTTACTTGAAATAATAGGTATTTTGTGCTATAATAATCGGCATTGAGGGAGATGTTTATATGAATAAAATTATTAAACTAGCAACAGGATTATTCTTAGTATTAATTATGGTAGTAGCTTCCATAATGAATGTTCAAGCTGCAGAAAGTTCTATAAGTATAGGATCTGCTCGTAAAGTGAATAAAAAGTTTATTGCGGGAAGAGCATTTGCCTATAAGCAAACTACTGATGGTAGATACTTATATTGTGTAGAAGAAGCAAAAGATAGAGTATCTAATGTCAAAGCAAACTTAGTACAAAATAGTACTAGAGTAGATGGAGGAATTATCTATATCTTAAAGAATGGTTTCCCAGAGAAATCAATTACTGGAGATAATGATAAAGATTACTACATCACACAAACAGCTATATGGTGGTATTTAGATTCTACACGTGGAACAAGTAACTTAAGTGATAAGTTTAAAAGAACAGGTGAAGATCCATATGATATGAGAAAACTTGTTAAAGAATTAGTTAACGGTGGTTTAGCTCATAGATATGATAAAGTAGATGAATCACAACCAACATTAGAATTAACATCAGGTAGTACAAATAGTATGTCATTAGAAAACAACTATTATGTAACAAATGATATTAAAGCAGTATCATCTGGTATAACTGGATACACTGTAACTATAGAAAACCCAGTAAAAGGAATTACTATAGTACCAAGTACTGGTCAAGAATTTAGTTATTATAACTCATTTAAAATAGGTGCAACTGATACATTTAAAATTAAAGTACCAGCATCTTCAGTAACAGAAGCAATAACTTTAAAAATTAATGCTACTGCGGATGGAAATACTATTTATAGAGCTTATGAATATAATCCAACAGATAAAGATATGCAAAATGTAGTATTATTAGAAAAAACTCCAACTAGTGTAAGTACATCAGCTACATTTACAATTGCTACTACAAGATTAGCAATTAAGAAAATAGATGAAACAACAAATAAACCTTTAGCAGGAGCAGTATTAGTATTAAAGAATGCTAATGGTAATGAAATTACAAGATGGACTTCAACAGTAAATGAACACATTATTGAAAATATAGCTCCAGGAACTTATACAGTAGAAGAAGTAGAAGCACCTGAAGGATATAGATTAAATAAAACACCAGCTACAGTTAACATCACAACAAACCAAAAAGTTTATTTAGTAATTATGAAAAACACTCCAAAGAATATCGTTATTAATATTAATAAACTAGATAGTGCAACAAATAAACCATTAAGTGGTGCAGTACTAGTAATTAAAAACTCAGCAGGTAAAGTAATTGAAAGATTTGTATCAAATGATACAGCTCATGTAATTACAGATATTCCATATGGAACATATACAGTAGAAGAAGAAAGTGCTCCATCTGGATATATAAAGAGTAATGAAAAGATTACTTTCACAGTAGATGATAATCATCAATCACATCAAATAACAATAAAGAATACAAAAGAAACTCCAGTACCTGATACAGGAACTGAGTCAATTATATTTGCCCTTATTGGTGTAATAATCCTTGGTATTGGATTAGACTTTATATTAAAACATGCAAAAGCATAATAAAAAATCTCCTACAAAAGTAGCCTTTATAGCGGCACTTATAATATTAGTAGGAGGTTTCTTTCTTCTTTATGATTATATAGAATCTAAAAAAGTATTAGCTTATGATTATATATCTCATTATTACTATAATGGTAAAGAGTTAATAGAAATAGAAAAATTATATGAAATAAAAGAAGAAGAAAACACAAGAGAAGAAGTAAAAGAGGAAGAAGAAGGTCCAGTAACTGATGAATATATTGGTTACTTAATAATACCAAAGATAAATCTCACTAAGGGATTTGTAGATAAAAGATCTAGTGAAAACGATGTAGAAAAAAACATTTTAGTAATTGAGGGATCTAATTATCCTGATGTAGAAAGAGGTAACTTCATATTAGCAGGTCACTCTGGAACAGGATGGAAAGCGTTCTTTAATGAATTATATCAATTGCAAACTGGTGATGAAGCATACGTAACTTATAAAGGTAAAAAATACATTTATAATTTAGTTAATATATATAAACAACCTAAAACAGGAAAAGTTGCTATATATAGAAACTATGATGTAAGAACATTAACTTTAATTACTTGTACAAATTATGATTCAACAACACAAACAATATATATCTTAGAACTAACAAGTATTGAAGAATAAATAAAGAAGGGGGGAGTTAGGTATGAGTAAATTATCATTATTAGATAAACTATCATTGTTTATAGATGTAGCTAAAGACTCATTATGGTCTGTATTAATATTACTTATCTTAATGGGTTTAGTATATTTATTCTCTCAAACAGATAAGAAAACAATGAAAAGAAATAAAATTATCTATATTGGATTTTCACTATTAATGCTAATTATATTATTCATAGTATATTTACCATCTATTGGTAAAGTATTTGATAATATGATGAATAACTTATTTATAGTAATATATTTTCCAAGCCTAGCTGTCTACTTCGCTGCAATAATCGCAACTAGTATTATTCTATGGGTAAGTTTATTCAGTTATAAAACATCAGAATTAATAAAAAGATTAAACTTAGTAATGTATTTAATAATTAACTATTTATTTGCTTTAGTACTTTATGTAATAAATACTAAGAAATTAGATATATTTAGTACTGAATCAATTTATAGTAATCGAGAAGCTACTGCTTTAATAGAACTAACAAGTATTATATTTGTAGTATGGGTATTATTCTTAATAGTATATAAATTAGTATTAAAATACTTAAGAAGAGAATATAGAGAACCAGTTAAAAAAGTAGTAGTAAAAAAAGAGGTAAAGAAATTACCAGAGAATTATTCAAATGTAGAAATACCTAAGAAGGTATATGGTAATATATCTAAACCTAAAAAAGAAGAAAAGAATTATACATATACAAAGGCACCAGAATTGGTATATGGAAATATATCTATGAAGAATGTAAAACCATATATCGAAATAGAAGCACCAAGTGTAGTATATGGAACTATTCCTAAGAAATATAGTATTGATAATAAAACTAAAGTTTATGAAGATATGTTAACATTAGAAGACTATAAATTATTATTAAAACTATTAAAGGAACAAAAGAAAAAAGAAGAAAACGAAGAAGTAAATCAACCTAATTTTACAGAATTAGAAAATCTATTTAGAAGTATTCGATAATACTTCTTTTTTAAAGGCAACTTTTAAGGTATAATAAATAATGCAGGAAGTGATAAATATGTTAGAACAATTAAATGATAAACAAAAAGAAGCAGTTTTATATAATGATGGACCACTTCTAATTATAGCTGGAGCTGGTGCAGGAAAAACTAAAACATTAACTACTAAAATTGCTTATTTAATAGAAGAGTGTGGAGTAAGTCCATATAGTATTTTAGCTATTACATTTACTAATAAAGCAGCTAAAGAAATGAAAGATAGATTATTCACGAGCATAGGAAATGATGTAAAAAAATTAACAGTATCCACATTCCATTCATTTGGATTAAAACTACTAAGAGAAAACTACGAAAGACTAGGTTATGATAAAAACTTTGTTATTATGGATTCAGATGATTCATTAACTGTAGTTAAAAAGAT
>CAMOXZ010000037.1 GCA_946629545.1 uncultured Caryophanales bacterium
TATATAGAGAAGTTAAGAATAATATAGATAATTCTATAATTATTAGTATAGATATTAATAACTATAATCTTAAAGAATTATCTAGTACTATAGATTATATTAAGGGTAAGGGATATAAAATAGTATTATTAAGTGAGTTATTGAAAGAATAAGTTGTTGGTGTATAATATAATTAGAGGTGATTGTATGCCAAGATATCAATATAGTTATGAAGAATTAGAAAAGGTAGTTTCTAATATTGATGAATATATAATACCTGAATGTCAAGAAGCTTGTAAGATGTTATGGGATAAGAATATAGAAACATTTATGGTTAGTAATAGAGAAGATAATCATTTATATGTATTAATTCTTGATTTATCTGATGAAAACATGAAAATTATAGAAGATAATATGAAGAGTAATTCAGATAATTATATTTATGATAATTATAGAGGTTGTTATGGAATTAGTGTTGATGGTATTACAAGTGAAGATGCTAAGAAATTAAGTTCTTTGACTAGTGTATTTAAAATGCAAGATACTATAAGATATAAAACTAGTGAAGAATTCTTAGAAGAGTATAGGACAACAGATGGTGAGTATTATTTTGATGAAAAGACACAAAGGGTCTTTAGAAAAATAAATCCTTCTTTAGTAAATGCTACATTAGAAGAGGCATTAGAAAAAACAAATAAAAAGAATTTGTACATAGAAGAAGAGAAAAAAGTATATGATAGTGAATTCTTTTTAGGGTGGCATGAGAGGTATAAAAAATCAAAAGCTATGGATGATATGATACCTAAAGAAGTAAAATTATTTAGTAGTAATAAAAAACGTATGATTTAACATACGTTTTTGTTTGCTGTTTTATATATTTTATTGTATAATAAGTGATAGGGTGAAAGATATGTATTTGAAGGGAATAACAACTACTGGTTTTAAATCATTTGCTGATAAACTTGATATAAAACTAGATGGTAAAATTACATGTATTGTAGGGCCAAATGGATCTGGTAAAAGTAATGTTGTCGATGCAGTTAGATGGGTTTTAGGAGAACAATCAGTTAAATCTCTTCGTGGAGATGGTTCTATGACTGATGTTATTTTTTCTGGGTCTAAATCTAGAAATCCTTTAAATGTTGCTTCTGTTGAATTATTATTTGATAATACAGATCATTTTTTAAATATCCCTTATACAGAAATATCTATTAAAAGAAGAGTATATCGTAGTGGAGAAAATGAATACTTCTTAAATGGCGAAAAATGTCGATTAAAAGATATTACTAATTTACTTATGGATACAGGTATGGGTAAAGAGTCATTTAATATTATTTCTCAAGGTGAAGTAGATAAAATACTTAGTAATTCCAGTTACGATAGACGTGTTATATTTGAAGAAGCTTCAGGTATATTAAAATATAAAAAGAGAAAAGAAGAAGCTTTAAGAAAACTAGATAGAACTCATAATAATATTGATAGAGTAAATGATATTATTACTGAGTTAGAGATGCAAGTAGGACCTTTAAAAGAACAAAGTATTAAAGCTAAAGAGTATTTAGAAAATAAAAAAGGTTTAGATAAATATGAAGTAGCATTACTTGCATATGATATAGAAAATTTAAATAATGAAGTAGAAAATACTAAGAAGAGAAAAGAAAAAGTAGATAGTGATATTCAAACTATTTATAATGAATCTAGTAAGAGTGATGCTCGTAATCTAGATGATTCTAATAAACTAAGTAAATTAGAAAATGAAAAACAAGAATTAAATACTAAATTATTAAAAGTAACTGAAGAAAAAGAAAAGATATCTAGTGAAAGAGAATTATTAAAAGAAAGAAGCAAAACTACTAAAGAAGAAAATATTATTAAAGATGAAATTAGAGTAGCACTTGATAATAAAGAAAAACTTACTAGTAGTATTTCTATAATAGAAGAAGATATTAAAGTAATAGTTAATAATGCTACTAAATTAGATAATGAATCTATAGAAGTAGAAAAAGAACTACAAAGTTTAAAATTAAAGAAGAATATGCTTAATAATGATTATTCTTCACATAACCAAGAATATATTTCTACAATGCATAAAATAGATAATTTAAAGATAGAAATAGATCAAAATGGAGATATGCCTAATAGTGTTAGAAAAGTACTTAATAATACTAATCTTACTGGTATACATAATACTATTGGTAATATCTTAACTACTGAAGAAAAGTATGTTAAAGCACTTAATACAGCAATATCATCTAATAAAAACTTTGTTATTACTAAAGATGAAGATAGTGCTAAAAGAGCTATTAGTTATTTAAAAGATAATCATTTAGGAAGAGCTACATTCTTTCCTTTAAGTGTTATCAAAGAAAGATATATTGATCCTGAAAGTTTAAGTATATTAAAGAATAGTGAAGACTTTTTAGGAGTTATGTCAGATTTAGTTTCTTATAATAGAGAATATGATTCTGTTATTAGAAATCAATTGGGTATAGTAGTAGTAGCTACTGATATGGATAGTGCTACTAGACTATCTCATATGATTAAAGCTAAATATAAGATAGTTACTCTTGAAGGAGACCAAGTTAATGTAGGAGGTTCTCTTACTGGAGGATCAGTTTATAATGGTAAGAGTACTGTTATTCTAAAACAAGAATTAAGACATTTAGAAGATAAAGCTAACTTATTAAAATTAGAAGAAGAAGAGATTTCTAAAGAATTATTAGAAAATACTAATATAATTAGTAAGATAGAAGAAAAATTATTTAGTTTAAGTAAAGAAAAAGTATCATTAAATGAGTTACTAGATACTAAGAATCATGAATTAAATAGTATTAAAGAGAAATTAGAATTAACTAAGAAAGAATATGATTCTTTAAAAACCATTAGTAATAATTCTGTAAGTAAAAAAGAAGAGGAATTAATCAAACAATTTCATGAGAAAGAATCTCTAAAAGAAAAGATCGAGATTAAATTAAAATCTTTAAATAAAGATATTAGTGATTTAAAAGATAAGATTGAAAAAGATCTAGCTGATGATAAGTTAAAAAATAGTGAATTACGTAATTTAGAAAAAGAATCAAGAGAAGCAGAAATCTTTATTAACAGAAGTGATGTTAAACTAGATAATATGTTAGAGATACTTGCTACTGACTATGAATTAACTTATGAGAAAGCTAAAGCTGATTATGTACTTGATATTGAACCTGATGAAGCAAGAACGTTAGTTAATAAATATAGAGCTAATATTAAACGTATTGGTATGGTTAATTTAGATGCTATTGAAGAATATGAAAAAGTAAATACAAGATATGAATTCTTAACTAATCAAAGAGAAGATTTATTAAATGCAGAAAATACATTACTTGAAATCATGAATGAGATGGATGATGTAATGAAAGAAGAATTTGCTAATACATTTGAGTTAATTAAAGTAGAATTTCAAAAAGTATTTAAAGAATTATTTAAAGGTGGTAAGGCAGATTTAAAACTTACTAATCCTGAAGATTTATTAAATACTGGAGTAGATATAGTTGCTTCTCCTCCTGGAAAGAAACTTACTACTATTACATTACTTAGTGGTGGAGAAAAAACATTAACTGCAATTAGTTTATTATTTGCAATACTTAATGTAAAAACAGTACCATTCTGTATCTTCGATGAAGTTGAAGCTGCACTAGATGAAGCTAATGTAGCAGGATTTGGTGAATACTTATCTAATTATAAAGATAAAACACAATTCTTAATAATTACACATAAGAAGAAGACTATGGAATATGCTAATACACTTTATGGTATTACAATGCAAGAGTCTGGTGTATCTAAATTAGTTAGTGTTAAACTAGAACAACATGAAGAGTTTTTATAAAAAGAGTATTATTACTCTTTTTTTATGGACTTAAATTAAAAAAAGTGTTAAAATATCTAAACATGTGGGGTGAGGGCTATGAATGAAATAGCTTTAAAAGAAAGTGATATATCAAAATTAAAAAAGTATCCATTAGATGGTATATGGAGTACTGAATCTACTATTTATTATTATAAGAAAGATAGTAATATGAATAGTATATTAATAAAAAAACTTTTTATTACAAATATTAAAAGAGTTAATAGAAAAATAGATACTTTAAAAGTAGTAAAAAATAGTGAATTATCGACTTATAAAGAATTGGTATTGCCAGAAGATATTATTGTGGTAGGTGGGATAAAATCTGGTTTTACTATTCCTGAAGTAGTTAATTCAACAAATCTACATTTATTTTTAAAAAGTAGGGAAATTAATAATAGAGTAAAAATAGATATATTAAAGAAAATAGGTGAATTATTAAGAAAGGTGCAATGCCAAAAACAGGAGTTTTATTTTGGTGATTTGCAAGAGTATAATTTCCTTGTAGGAAATGATAATGAAATATCAGTTGTTGATTTAGATAGTTCTTCTGTTAATAGAAAAAAGCCATTAGAAACGAAATATATAATATTAGATAAGAAAACTCATTCTATATCTAAATATAAAGTTAATAGGTCTACCAGATCATATCCTAGTATCAATAATGATAATTATTGCTATAATACGATGGTATTAAACTTTTTAGCAGGTGAAAAGATACATAGATTAGATTTTGAAGAATACTTTGATTATATTGATTATTTATATGATGTAGGAATAATACCTAGTGAAATGAGAGATATTTTTATTAATCATTATTCTGATAAAAAGAATGAATCTATAGTTGATTATTTAGATTTAGTGCCTACGCAAATTGAAAGAGGAAGTTATAATGTATATAAAGCATTACAAAAAATAAAAAAGACCAATTAGGTCTTTTTATTTTCTTTGTATAGCTGTACTATATTCTTCTTTTATTCTTTCAGCAGTACTTTCAATATATGGAATTAATTTACGACATTCATCTTTAAATTCTTTATTTTCACCATTAAGTTCTTCATAAAAAAATTCATATGATTCTATGTATAATTCAATAATGTCTTTAACTAAATTTATATTTTCTTCATATGGGTCATAATTTACTTTTTTATATGATAGTGTATCTATAGCATATAGTTTTTCTCCATCAAACATTGTGTTTAGTGGAAGATCTTTAGCTACAATATTATTTTTAGATAATTCATATACATCTTTAATAAATGGTATTAGTGCTTCTTTTAATTTATTTAAGTCTGTAGTGATTCCAAAATATAGAGTATTTTTATCAAAAAAGTTATTGTTTATATATTTAGTTTTACAAGCAAATACTTTATTATTACAAGTATATATTTCAATTGGGAATAAGAATGATTCTAAATCTAAATCATCTCTACAGATATAATTATTTATATTATGATTTATATAATCTTCATTATATACTTTGAATATTTCATTATCTACTAGGTAACAAGTTCCTTCTGAACCTTTACCAATTTCTTTATTATGTTTCCAGTTTCTTTCTAAGATGTTTTTTTCTTCTTCTGTATAATGTAATATTAATGACATATTAAATACCTCTCATTTGATCTTTGCCTTTATATGGATTTTTTGGATCAATATGATCCATGAATAAAATACCATTTAAATGATCTAATTCATGTTGGAAGCAAATAGCTAATTCTTCACGAGCTCTTACATGGATTTTTCTTCCTTCTTCATCATATGCTTCCATTGTAACTCTTGCGTATCTTGGAACAATACCTTCAACTGGACGATTAACTGATAAACATCCTTCTCCTTCTTCTACATAGATTTGTTCTACAGAGTTACTTATTATTTTTGGATTTATTAATACATAAGTTTCAAATTCTTTCTTTTCATCATCAGGTCCACTTATTTCATTAACAACTACAAAATACCTTTTTAATATTCCTAATTGAACAGCACTCATTCCCATACCAGGTCTTAAGTCATATTTTTCACTTAATTCATCTATTTGACTATCATGAAGATATTTAATCATAATATCTATTGTCTCTTTATCTTCTTTTGTTAATGGAAAAGTAACTTCCTTAGATATTTGTCTTAATCTTTTATCCTTTTCATCTAGTATATCTTTTGTTTTTAACACTAGTACCACCTCAACGCCTATATTTTATCATAAAATAAAAAAAAGAGCAATGTTAATTGCTCCATCTAGTACCAATAATTATTACTAATAGGATAAATAATACTAAGATAATGGCATAGTTATTATTATTACTAGTCATAGGGTAGTAGTAAGTGTTTGTATTAGGACAAGATCCTCCCCCATAATAATACATAAAATACCTCCTTTACTTTCTAATATAAAGTATGTTAATTTACATATTTTGTGAGTGATAATTAATTAATTTATTTAATTATGTGGTATATTTATTATAGAAGGGAGAATACGTATGAAAAAGATAATTAAATACATAGATAAACCATTATTATTTGTTACATTAGTTTTATTTATCTTTGGACTAATTATGGTGTTTTCTGCTTCTAATGTAACTGCTTATATGACTCATGCAGTTAGTCCATTTTATTATTTCTTTAAACAAGGTATTTTCCTAATAGTAGGTTTACTATTATCATTGTTTATGATGAAGTTTAATCTTAAGAGTTATAGTCTGTTCTCAAGAGGTTTATTAGTTATATTTATAATTTCATTAGTAGTATTATTAATATATGGTACTGCACAGAATCAAGCAGTCAGTTGGTTTGATTTAGGACCTTTTAGTATTCAACCTAGTGAGTTTATTAAAGTTATTACTATAGTATTCTTAGCAGATTATTATGAGAAAAATACGAAGAAACTTAATGGTTGGGGAACTAGTTTATTACCATTAGGTATTTGTTTTATAGTAGCTTTACTTATTTTTATACAACCAGATTTAGGTACTACTATAATATATTGTGCAATAGTAGGAATTATATTCTTAGCTGTTCCTGTTAATAATGAAATTAAGTATAAAACAGTTTTTGCAATAGTAGGATTATTAGGATTTGGGGCATTAGTTTTATTTGGAGCTGGTAAAGGTGTACTTTTAGAAAGACAAGCTCAAAGATTTAATTTTGCTAAACCTTGTGAAAGAATACTAGATACAGGTAATCAGGTATGTAACTGTTATATAGCTATTAATAATGGTGGATTAACTGGAGTAGGATTAGGTAATTCTACACAAAAGTATTTATACTTACCTGAACCATATACAGACTTTATATTTGCGATTATTGTAGAAGAATTAGGTGTAATTACTGGGGTAATATTAATATTACTTTATGTATTTATTCTATATAGGATATTAATGATAGGAAGATGTAGTCCTAACAATAGAGGAGCAGTACTTTGTTATGGAGTAGCGGCTTATATATTCTTCCATATTGCTGTTAATTTATTAGGTATTATGGGATTAATGCCTATGACTGGAGTACCTCTTCCATTTATGAGTTATGGTGGTAGTTTTACGATATGTTTAATAGCTGCTTTAACTATAGTTCAAAGAGTAAGTGTAGAAAATGGAATGCTAAAAGAGAAGGGAATATAGAAAGCAATTTGCTTTCTTTTTTATTTTTTGGTATAATATGTTCTCATCAAGGGGAGATATTATGGCATTTACAGATGTTAAGAAGTTAAGAGAAATACTAGAATCTGGAATTAAAAATAGTTCTAATGTTTTTATTGTTGGACATAATAATCCGGATTTTGATTCAATAGGATCAAGTATAGGACTTGCTAGATTAGTTAAAGAATATAATAAAGATGTTTATATAATAGTTGATGATTTAAAATTAAACCTTCAATCTGGTATAGTTACTGTAATGGATTCAGTAAAAGATGACTATAAATTTATTAAGAAGAAAGATGTAGATAAATTAGCATTAAAAAATTCATTATTGCTAGTAACTGATGTTAATAAAAGAAATATGGTTTCTGTTGGTGATATGTTAGATAAATTCAGTAATATCGTAGTAATAGATCATCATACAGAGAATGAAGATAGTATTATAACTCCATATAAGTTTATAGATTTAGGTGTATCAAGTTCTAGTGAAGTAGTTACTCGTATATTAAATTGTTCAAAGATTAAGTATGACGCTAATGTAGCTAATGCTTTACTTGCTGGTATTGAACTAGATACAAAGAGATTTAGATATAATACATCTCCTAAGACACATGATGCTGCTGAAAAACTACAAATTAATGGAGCTAACGATGATAATATTTCTGATTTGTTTTTAGAGGAATTTGATGACTTTTGTAGGATAAGTAATTTAATAGTTAATGGTACTCTAATTTATAATTATAGTGCTACCTTAGGTGTATCATTTACTTTAAATAGAAATGAACCTAAAGAAATATATCGTGTTGAAGATTGCGCTAAGTCAGCAGTTAAAATGTTTTCATTCAAAAAGATAGATGCAGCATTTTCATTAGGTTATGTCTCAGAAAATGAAATACATATATCAGCTAGAGGAAATGGTAGAGTAGATGTTTCAAAAGTAATGATGGAACTTGGTGGTGGTGGAAATGCCACATGTGCTGGTGCTAGAGTTGAATCTCAGGATATATTTGAAGTAGAAAAGAAAATAATGGATAGTGTTAAAATTGGAGTTGATCCTAGTGAAAAATTATATAAAACCCCAAAATTACTTAGAAAAAAACAAGTAAAAAGATAAAAAATATTAAAGAAAAGTTGGAAGACTTTTCTTTTTTTTCGAATAATATAGTAGGAGGTGTTATATGACATTTAGATATCGTTATAGAAAACAAATTATTTTAGGAATAATTATATTTATTATTGTAGGAGGTGTAATAGGATTTTGTATTTATAAATTTAAAGATAATTTTAAAAGTAAAAAAGAAGATATTGTAGTTGAAAAGAAATTAGCTAAGAAGAAAGAAGAAGTAATAGATAAAATACAAGTAGATATAAAAGGTCAAATAAATTATCCAGGTATTTATAAAGTAGATAGTAATTTAAGAGTAATGGATGTTATAAAATTAGCTGGAGACTTGACGGAGAATGCTGATACTTCTGTAATTAATTTAAGTAAAAAAGTAACAGACGAGATGGTAATAATTATTTATAGTAAAGATGAAGTGGCTGATTTTAAAAAGACTAAAGAAATAGAGAAACAAGTAGAAGAAAGATGCGTTCAAAAAGATGAAAATAGTTTAGTAAATGATGCCTGTATTAATGATAGTTTTAGTAATGGAAAAGTTAATATAAATACTGCATCTATTGATGAATTAAAAAATCTTACTGGCATTGGAGAAAAGAAAGCAAAAGATATTATTTCTTATAGAGAAAAGAATGGTAGTTTTAATTCTATAGAAGATATTATGAAAGTTAGTGGTATAGGAGAGTCTAATTTTGCTCAGATTAAGGAAGATATTACTGTGTAATTATTTATATATAGTTATTATTTTTATAGTAGGAATTATTACTCTAATAAGACTTAATACAGCTATTACTTATAATAGTCCTTATACTGGAGTTATTACTAAAATAACTAAATTAGATAATAAAACTAGTATTACTATAGATAATAAAGTAATAGGTACTACTTATAAAAATATAGATATTAATTTAGGAGA
>CAMOXZ010000038.1 GCA_946629545.1 uncultured Caryophanales bacterium
TCTATTACTTCTAATATACCAGTTAGATAAATCATCATTTAAGAATGGTACTATTAGTTTAGCAACTTTATTTAAATCATATTCAGCAAATGCTTGATTAACATCTTTTGTTAATCTATTTAATTTAGAGATTAACCATCTATCTATTAATTCTCTATCCTTTACTGGAATACTATATCCTCTTGGATCTATATGGTCTGCATTAGCATACATTTCAAAGAATGAATATGCATTTTTGAATGTAGATATATATTTAGAATATACTTCTTTTAATCCATCTACATCGAATTTTAATGGAGTCCATACAGGAGATATATTTAACATATAGAATCTTACTGTATCTGCACCATATTCTTCCATTATTTCAAATGGAGAGATTGCATTTCCTCTAGACTTATGCATCTTTTGACCATATTTATCTAGTAATAAGTCATTTACTAAAACATTTTTATATGAAGATTTACCCATTACAAACATTGAAACTACTAATAATGAGTAGAACCAACCACGAGTTTGGTCAATACCTTCAGCGATGAAATCAGCTGGGAATTGTTCTTCAAATAATTCTTTGTTTTCAAATGGATAATGGTATTGTGCAAATGGCATTGAACCACTATCAAACCAACAGTCCATAACATCTTTAACACGAGTCATTGGTTTTCCGCATACTGGACACTTGATATGAACATCGTCTACATATGGTCTATGTAATTCAATTGTTTCATCGATGTCTTCAATAGCTTTTTCAACTAATTCTTTACGTGAACCAATCATTTCATCATGACCACAAGAACATCTCCATAGAGGGATTGGTGTTCCCCAGTAACGGTTACGAGATATTGCCCAATCATTCATATTCTCTAACCAGTTTCCAAAACGTTTTTCTCCAACGTAATCTGGATACCAGTTAATCTTTTTATTTTCTTCAATAATTTCTTTTTGTTTAGCAGTTGTCTTAATGTATAGAGATGGTTTTGAGTAATATACAAGTGGTGTATTACATCTCCAACAATGTGGATAATCGTGATTCATTTTTTGCTTTTTGAATAACTTATCATTTTCTGCTAAGTATTTAATTATTTCAATTTCAAGTTCAGGGTCAACTACTAATCTACCCTTCCATGGACCTTCAGTATAGCATCCATCTTCTCCTACTGGATTTAACATAGCTAAGTCATATTTTAATCCTACTTCATAGTCGTCTTGTCCGAAAGCTGGAGCTATATGAACGATACCAGTACCATCTTCCATAGTTACATAGTTATCACAAGTTACTATGAATGATTTCTTATTACTTGGTACTTCTAGTATTGGCATTAATTGTTCATACTCTTTGTATTCTAAGTCTTTTCCTTTATACTCTTCTACTACTTCATAGTCTTCTCCTAATACTTTATCAGCTAAAGCTTTAGCTAAGATAAAGTTATATCCTTTAGATAAACATTTAACATAAGTTTCTTCTGGATTAACACAAAGAGCTATATTAGACATTAATGTCCAAGGAGTAGTTGTCCAAACTAAATAGTAAGTATTATCTTCATCTTTTGCTTTAAATGGAACATATACTGTATTAACAGTTATTTCTTTATATCCTTGAGCTACTTCATGAGAAGCTAAACCTGTTCCACATCTAGGACACCAAGGAACAATCTTTAATCCATCATAGATATATCCATCATCAAATATTTTCTTTAAGATCCACCACTCTGTTTCAATATAATTATTATCATATGTTACATATGGGTGTTCTAGATCAATGAATTGTCCCATTTCTTTAGTAAACTTAGTAAAGTATTTTTCATTCTTCCAAACACTTTCTCTACACTTTTGGTTGAATTCTTTAATACCATATTTTTCAATATCACCTTTACCAGTAAATCCTAATTCTTTTTCTACTTGAACTTCAACAGGAAGACCGTGGGTATCCCATCCAACTTTTCTAACTACTTTATACCCTTGCATTGATTTATACTTACAAACAGTATCTTTAATTAGTTTAGCTAACATATGGTGGATTCCAGGCATACCATTAGCTGTTGCTGGACCATCATAGAATACATATTTTTTATCTTTATTTTCTAAACTTTTTTCAAATATTTTTTCTTGATCAAAATAGTCACTATATTTCTTTTCTATTTCATTTATTTTTCCTTGCTCTAATTTTTTAAATTCCATGTTTATTCCTCCTAACTAAATATTACATATCCATAATATATGGCAAATAATATTAAAAATAATATTCCTTCCTTTTTACTAATTTTATAGTCATTATATGAAAACATAAATAGTAATACTGATGCTATTATCATTACTGATATATCAATAAAACTAAAATTAATTATTCCTATTCCTCCAATTATACTTGTAGGTATTCCTATAACCATACCTATATTAAATATATTAGATCCTACTACATTACCTATAGCTATATCGTATTCTCCTTTACGAGTTGCTGTAATAGAAGTAACTAACTCTGGAAGAGATGTTCCTAAAGCTATTATTGTTAAAGATATAAGTCTTTCTGTAACTCCTATTCCTTTAGCAATAAAACTTGCACTATCTACTACAAAATTACTTCCTAATACTATTCCTACTAAACCAAGTAATGTATATATAATTGCTTTTAAGATAGGTAATTTCTTTTCTTCTTTTTCTTCTTCATTATCTATTTTCTTTTTAGAAATTGAAATTAGATAGTATATAAATACTGAGAAGAATAAAATTAGTATTATTCCATCACTTCTAGTAAAAGCATTCTTTACAGTTTTATCAAATACATGATCTGACATTAATACTGCAAATAATATAGTAATTAGCATAGTGATTGGTAATTCTTTTTTCACTGTATTATTCTTTACTGTAAGTGAATGGAATACTGCACTTACTCCAAGTATTAAGAATATATTTAAGATATTACTACCTATGACATTACCTAGTACTATATCTCCATTACCTGAAATAATAGATTTAATACCTACAGCTAATTCTGGTGCACTCGTACCAAAAGCTACTATAGTTAAACCAATAAGCATCTTAGATACTTTTAAGTTTGAAGCTATACCACTAGCTCCATCTACAAATAAGTCTGCACCTTTTATTAGTATTACGAAACCTAATACTAATAAAAATATATTTAGTATCATAGCATCACCCTTTTTATTATATTATGAACAAGAAAAATAAAAAGAACTCCATCCCTAAGGACGAAGTTCTCGTGGTACCACCTTAATTTGTAAGTAAAACTTACCTCTATACTATAACGCGTCACCGTATTTATCTTATCCATAAATAGCACTTGAAAGTGATCTGAATATTTCTTCATTACCTATTTTCACCTCACATAGGCTCTCTACAAAATTCAAAATATTCCGTCTTTCGCATTTGCTTTACGGACATTAATATATCATACTTTTTAATTATTTACAATATTTTATTAAAAAAAGAAGATATTATTTATCTTCTAATTCTAACAATTCAATCTCTTCTACTACAGCCATTTGTTGGTCCATAATAGATCTTAATTTCTTTTTAAATATTCTCATATTTCTTTCTAATGTATCAGCTTGTAGTTCTATTCTTTCAGCTTTTAAAAGAGCTTCATTAACTATTCTTGAGGCATTATGTTTGGCATCAGTTACAATCATTTCTCGTTCTTCTCTAGCCATTTTCTTAATATTATCGCTTGTTTCTTCAGCCTTTAAAAGAGCATCCTTTAAATTAGCTTCTTGTTCTTTATAGTGTTGTAATTCTTTTTTTAATTCTTCTATTTCAGTATTTTGTTTTCTTACTCTAGTGATTATACCTTCTGTTTCTCTTATTACATCACTAACAAACCTGTTTACTTCACTGCGATTATATCCATTAGCTTCATAACTAAATTTTTCCATATAATCACCTCAAATGAGTTATTTTATTTTAAAAGAAATCTTCTTCATCATCCTTACTATCTTTTTTACCTTTTGTAGATTTTACATTTTCATCACTGATGTTTCCTTCTACATTTACGTTATTAGGTGTACAAAGGAAAATTCCTCCACCTAATTTTTGAATATCTCCACCAATCGCATAAATAGTTCCATATAAGAAATCTACTATTCTTTTAGCTTGATCTGGTGTTACTCTTTTTAAATTAACTACTACTGCACTTCTATTCTTTAAATAGTCTGCAATTTGTTGACTTTCTGAATATGCACGTGGTTCTAGTAACATCATTTTAGAACCTGCTACTCCATTTTGTTCACTATATTCTTCTTTTGATACTTTATAATATACATCCTCTTTTGTTTCTTCAGCTTCATCGCTTCCACCAAATAGTCCTTTTAATTTATCTTTCATATTTTCCTCCATATTATTTCATTATATTATATTAATAATTTTATCATATTCTTTTATTCTTACACAACTATATTGACGTGTTATTTACACTTTGCATTTGATTGTTTACATTAGGTGCTGCTTGTTGAGGTTGCATAAATCCTGCTTGAGCTGTTTGTTGCATAATCATACTTACTTCACTAACTGCAGGTGCTTGTTCTACTACTTGATTAGTATTCTCTTCCTGATACCAAACACTCTTAATATCAACGTTATTTGATAATGGTGCTGGATTAGGTAATTCCAAATACATTACTGTTGGAACTTTAAATGCTTGCCCAAATGCTATACAGTTTCCTGGCTTTAAGTTCTTTAATTGTAATACAACTTCTTCTGATATATTAGGTATCATCTCTTTAATGTATTTTAAATCCACAGGGTGAACTGTTCTTAGTATTATAAAGTTTGCACATTGAGATATACATGTATCTGATAATTCACTTGGTCTTTGTGTTATAAGAGCAAGGAATACACCATATTTTCTTCCTTCTTTAGATATACGTTCAAATATATTGTATCCAATTAATTCAATATCAATATCATGTTGAACATATCTATGTGCTTCTTCAATAATTATATGATAGGCATGACTTCCTCTTGGTTTTGTTTCACTTGCTTTTATGAATAACATTCTTGAAAGTATTTTAGTCATTACCTTAGCTACTCTATCATCTACATAATTTATATTAAAATTGATTATTTGAGCTTTACCTGTATTTGTAGCAATTAATCTATTTATATACTCATCTCTAGTTACATAATCTGGATATGTAAAATATTCTTTATTATCTCCTGTAGCTAATGTATGAAGTCTAACACTCATTATATTAGCAGTATCAAATACTTTATTACTTTTTAAAATACCTTCACTAATTAATGAAAAATCCATTGCAAGTTCAAGATCATTTAAATTATAGAAATGGTTTAATTCACTTTCTTGAATCTCTAAGTTTTCTTCTAAGATATATGTTCTTATGAATTCAACAACTAATTCCATTTCTTGAATCTTACCAGTTTTATCAATATATAAACATTGTTTAAGTGTTCTTGTATAACCTGGTTGAACTATTTGTGTTTCTAGATTAAGTGTTGGTGTATTAAACTTAGTTAAAACACCTACTACCTGGTCTCTTATTTTAGTTGATTCTGATCCACTTAATAATATATCTTGTAACGCACGAGCTATAATATCATTTTTTCTTCTAATTACATTATCACTATTACCAGTAAGTATTGGTACTAGTTTTAATGCTTTTTCAATAATTGGTAATTGTGTAGGACTAGTAGCATCTAATAATAATGCTAAATCATCTACATCTAATAACCATACTGGAATTCTTAATATTTCAGTTTCTGGATCTATTATATTTGTTGTATATGTTTTATAGTTTAATTTTGGATTTATTTCATGTAGTTTTGAAAAAGCATTTGTATATTCTCCGTAAGCATCAAAGAAGAATATACTTGAGTTTAATGGAACTCTTTCAGTAGAAGTATATAGTTTTTGAAGTATTGAAGCTACTCCACTACTTTTACCACTACCTGTATTTCCTATAATAGAAAAATGACTACTAAAGAATTCATTTATATCTACATTTATTTTATATCCTTGGTATACATTGCTTATACCAAAGTTAGTATAACCAAATTGTAATTGTTGTTTACCATATATTAATTCTAGTTCTTCTGTTTTAATAATTCTGATAGTTGATTTAAAGGATGGTTTTGATGTACTACCTGGAATAAATCTATCATTTCTAATTTCGCCTACAATATTAGCAGTCATAGTTGTTTGATTAGTATTAACTATTTCAGCAACTACTTTTCTATCTGTACCGTCTTCAAATACAACATGTATATTAATTAAATTAGGTTGTTGGTTTATATCAATACCTAGTTTAATTATTACGCTATTATCAATAATTTCTTGTATTTTACCTAGCATAGCCTTCACCCTTTATTCTACTATAAGTAATTATAACAAAAATATT
Source organism: uncultured Caryophanales bacterium (assembly GCA_946629545.1). GTDB lineage: Bacteria > Bacillota_I > Bacilli_A > RF39 > UBA660 > UBA3789. The sequence goes on from CAMOXZ010000038.1 coordinate 6,366, forward strand.
CTAAAAAAAAAAGAATGTTTTTAACATTTCTTTTATTTTATATAAATTGCTCCACTAGCATTATCTCTTCCTTTGAAAGGAACTACATAGTTTGCAGTAAATTTTCTTTTTAATGTTAGTGGTACTTTTAGATTTTGATCTACATTAACCGCTTCATTAATAATAGCATTTAATAAGTATTCTTTCTTAGTTTTTCTTATTAAAGTTTTTATCTTAGTATCAGTGATCATATCAGTAACTCCATCTGTTAATAGAAAAATCATATCATAATCATTATCAATTACTTTAGTTGATACCTTACATAATTCATCACATATACCAATACAAGCAGTTATAACATTATTATTTGAGAAGAATCTTAAATGATCTTTTTTTACTCCTCCAAATTTATGATACATCCAAACATCCGAATCATCTTCTGTTACTTGAATTAGTTTTCTATTTTTATAAATATAGGCTCTTGAATCACCTACATTAAATATTATTGTATTATTATCATTAATTAAGGCTAAGGTTAGTGTTGTACCTAATTTATCTCTACCATATTCTTTTATTAAGTTTTTATTTAGAGTTTTAATATACTTAGTTAATAATTCTATTACTTTGTCATTATCATTTAATTCTTTTATTGTTTTATTTATAAACCATTTATTAAGAGAAGATATTACATAGTTAGCTGCGATATCACCAAATGATTTTCCACCCATTCCATCTGCTACTACTAGGAGTTTTATATTCTTATTTTTTGGATGATTAACTGATAAAGTTGCATCTTCATTTTTTTCTCTAATTAATCCAATATCTGTTTTAGTATCAAGTATTTCCATATAAAACTCACCTCTTTCTAAAATAAATTACTTTCATATTTCCAAGCTATAATTCTAAGTACAGCTTTATTTATTGTTTCTTCTTTTATTACTCCATCTTTATAAGATTTTAATAATTCATTATACATTGTTTCAAAATCACTAGTAATTATCATATCATTACCAGCATTAATTGCATATGTTGCAGCATTACCATCTTGAACATAACTTTTAACTGCATCCATAGCTAGGTCATCTGTCATTATTATTCCAGTAAATCCTAGATTATTTCTTAATTCATAGATTACTTTTCCAGAAAGTGATGCAGGGTATTCTGAATCTATTGAATTAATTACATTATGTGATACTAGTACACAAGGTACACCTGCTTCTATACCTTTTTTAAATGGTAAATAATCATTCTCTTTTAGAGATAAATAATCTCTATTATCTATAGCTACTCCTGTATGAGTATCTTCATTATTTCCATAACCTGGGAAATGTTTTAAACAAGAATTAATCTTATTATCATTAGCATACTCTACCATTTTCTTTATTAATTCACTTGTTTCAGTAGCATTTCTTCCAAATGTACGATTATATATAAAATCATTTTCATCTGTAGAGACATCAGCTACTGGAGCTAAGTTTAAATTAATCCCTATGCTTTTTAGAAGTTCTGCTTTTTCTTTTTCTGTCTTTTTAAGAAGTTCTTCTCCGCCTTCTTCATAGTATACTTTAGGTGATTTGAATTTTTCACTTCTAAATGCTTCAAATCTACTAACTCTAGTTACAAATCCACCTTCTTCATCTACTGCAAATACTAATGGATACTTAACTTTATTATTTGCAGTATTTAATTCTTCTTTTATAGATTCTTTTGTATGATCTTGAAAGTCTTTTGCAAATAATATATATCCACCAGGTGCATTTTCTGTATATTTAGATGTATATAGCTTGTCATATCTAACTAAGAAAAGTTGAGCTATTTTTTCTTCAATAGTCATATCTGTAACTAATTTAGATGCTTTCTTATATGAATCTTTAAAAATAGATTCACTTATTTCATTATCTTTAACATATTCTTTCTTTTCTTTTTTCTCTGTTTTAGTACATCCTGTAATAGTTATAACTAATAGTAACGAAAATACTATTATGAATATTTTTTTCATTTAATCACCTATTTATTCATTATCTTTTTAAATTCATTTGGAGTTGGTATTTCAAATAAGATATCTTTCTTAAGTTCTGGATAATACATTTTCAATCTATTAGCATGTAAGTATAATCTATTTTCATTATCCTTTTCTCCATACTTTTTATCCCCTACTATCGGATTTCTAAGCGTAGCAAAAGCTACTCTTATTTGATTCTTTCTACCTGTTTCTATATTGATACTAACCATAGAATAATTATCTGTTTCTTTTATTACTTTATAGTTAGTAATAGCTTCTTTTGCATCATCATCTTTAGATACATATACTAGATTAGTTTTATTCTCTTTTAATTTTTGAATAATTCTATCTTCTTTATTTTTTAGTTTTCCATGAACTACTGCAACATATTCTCTTAAAGATACATATTCATTCCAGTTTTCTTGAAGTTTATTCTTAGTTTTTTCATCTTTAGCTAGTATTACTAGTCCACTTGTATCTTTATCCAATCTATGTACAATAAATACTTTTGCATATTTATCTTTACTTACTAAATATTCTCTAACTATGTGATATAGTGTTTTTTCTTTTTCTTTTTCTGTAGCAATAGAAAGTAATCCACTAGGTTTATTTACTACAATAATATGATCGTCTTCAAAAACTATATCAAATGGTAATTCTTTTTTATTCTTACTATCTGTGTCGATTACAATGTTCATGCCTGGTAAAATTCTATAGTCAAATTGTGTAACTTTACTATTATTTACAAATATACTTCCATGAGTTAAATACTGCTTTACACGTTTTTTAGGCATATCTAATGTTTCGTATAAGTATTCTAATAATTTTCCTTCTTTATTTACAACGATTTTCATATTGACACTCCCTAATAGAAATTATACAACATATTCTTTTATTAGACAAAAAAACTTAAGATATTTTACATCTTAAGTTTTTCATTTACACTTTCATTAAAATTCTTTCAACACCTTTTTCATTATTAGATGTTGTTTTCTTTTTACTAAGTTTTTTTAATTCAGTACTAGAATTACTTACTACATAACTATTTGAAATATTCTTAACTAATTCTATATCACTATCATTACCTGTAATTACTAATACTTCTTTATTATTTATATTATTAATTTCATTTATCTTATTTAATGCTATAAAAGAATTACATTTAT
>CAMOXZ010000039.1 GCA_946629545.1 uncultured Caryophanales bacterium
TATTAATAAGAGATAATGATGATCTACATATGATTTATGATTTTAATAATAAGAAAGGTACTATTCTTATTAAAGAATTTGATAGAGAAGTAGAAGTATTAATAGATAATATTGATATAGAAAGAAATAAAAATAATGTAAGAGTAAGTTATTCTATAGAAAATAATGATTTCTTATACGAATTGGAGGTATTATAATGAGTATCTTTAAAGAATTAGAAAATGATTTAAAAAGTATAATTCATAATGCAGGTTATGATGAAGAAACTATCGCTTTAGAAACTTCTAATAGAAGAGATTTAGGAGAATATCAATTAAATGATGCTATGCAATTAGTAAGAACTTATCATAAAAACCCTAGAGAAATAGCACAAGATATTGTGAATGAATTATCTAAAGACAATAGATTTACTAATATTAATATAGCTGGACCAGGTTTTATTAACTTTAGTCTATCTGATGAATATACATACAAAATTTTAAATAGTATGAATGAAGATATATTTAATAATATAGATAAGAAATCTCCTAAAAAGATAGTTATTGACTATGGTGGAGCCAATGTGTCAAAGGCTCTTCATGTAGGTCACTTAAGAAGCGCTAATATAGGTGAAGCCTTAAAGCGATTGGCTATTCTTTTAGGATATGATGCTTTAGGAGATGCTCATCTAGGTGATTTTGGTAGACCACTAGGTCTAGTAATTAAAGAAATAAAAGAAGAATATCCAGATTTACCATATTTTGATCCTAACTTCGAAGGTAATTATGATGATATAGAATTACCTATCACAAATGCTGATTTAGAGCGAATTTATCCATTAGCTTCAAATAAATCTAAAGAAGATGAAGCATATCTAGAAGATGCTAGAGATATAACTATGAAATTCCAATCTAAAGAAAAAGGCTATTACGAATTATGGAAGAAAATAGTAGATATATCTAAAGAAGATATTAAAAAGACATATGATGATTTAAATGTTTCATTTGAAATATGGAATGGTGAATCAGATGAAATGGAATTCTTTGATGAATTATATAAGATTTATGAAGAAAAAGGTCTTATCACTGAAAGTGAAGGAGCTAAAGTAATAGATGTATCTAAAGAAGATGATAATGCACCAATGCCACCATTAATGATGGTAAAAACTAATGGTACAATGTCATATGATTCTACTGATTTAGCTGCTATTCTAGAAAGAAAAGTAAACTTTAACCCAGATGAAATGTGGTATGTAGTAGATGGAAGACAATCACTTCACTTTGAACAAGTTTTCCGTGCTGCAAGAAAAGCTAACTTAGTAAGAGATGATGTAGTATTAGACCATATTGGTTTTGGTACTATGAATGGATCTGATGGTAAACCATTTAAAACTAGAGATGGTGGAGTAATGTCTCTTAAAAACTTAATAGAATTAGTAAATGAAGAAACATATAAGAGAATTACTAATGAAAGTATTTCTGAAGAAGAAAAGAAAGAAATATCTAAAATAGTAGGAATGGCTGCTTTAAAATATGCAGACTTACTACCATATAGAAATACAGATTATATTTTTGAATTAGATAAATTCACTGATTTAGAAGGAAAAACAGGACCATACTTACTATATTCAACTATAAGAATGAAGTCCCTATTAAATAAAGCTAATTTTACTAATGGTACTATTACTAAATTAAAAGGTATCGAAGAAAAAGATATAGCTTTAACTTTATTAGAATTACCTAATGTATTAAATAGATCAATAGAAGCTAAAACATTAAATGAAATAGCTGAATACTTATATAAATTAACTTCTAACTATAATAAATTCTATGCAAATAATAAAGTATTAATAGAAGAAGATACTGAATTAAAAGAATCTTGGTTAACTTTAACTAATATAGTTTATAAAACAAATTTAATGCTTTTAGATACTTTAGGCATTAAAGTACCAAATAAAATGTAAAAAAGTATTGATTATATATAATATATATGTTATAAAATTATTGGTAATTTTATTACCACGTAGGAGGTCTACTTATGAGTTTAAAATCAATGAAGAAAGATGAATTAGAATTAATGTCTAATAAAGACATTGCTTATTTAATATTAGAAGAATCAAAAAGAAAATTAAATACAGCAGATCTTTTCAAAAAAATAATCAAACTTTTAGATTTACCTGAAAGTACATTTGAAAAGAAAATAGCTGATTTCTATACAGCTTTATCTACTGATAAAAGATTTATTTTATTAGAAAATGGTAAATGGGATTTAAGAAGTAATCATACTTCAGATAAAGTAATTAAAGTATCTGATGAAGATGATGAAGAAGAATCAGATGAAGAAAATGAAGATGAAGAGTTAGAAGAAGATATTGAAGAAGATAGCTTCGATGATACAGATGAATCTGATTATGATGATGACACTAATGAAGAATTAAAAGATTTAGTAGTTATCGATGAAGATGAATTAGAACTAGAAGAATAATCTAGTTTTTTTCATAATATATGATATAATAAGACTGTCCATGAAAGAGGGAATAAATTATGATAGAAAGATTAGAAGCAACTTTAGAAAAATATAATCATCTACAAGAAGAACTAGCTAAACCTGAAGTATTAAGTGATATCAAGCTAACTCGTCAATACTCTAAAGAAATGTCTGATTTAGAAGATATAGTTACTTGCTATAAGAAATATAAAAAGGTATTAGAAGGTATTGAAGATGCTAAAGAAATGGCAAGTGATCCAGAATTAGGAGAAATGGCTAAAGAAGAATTAAAGAGCTTAGAAGAAGAAAAAACTAAGTTAGATTCAGAATTAGAAGTATTATTAATACCAAAAGATCCTAATGATTCAAAGAATATTATTATGGAAATAAGAGGAGCTGCAGGAGGAGACGAGGCAAATATCTTTGCTGGAGACTTATTCAGAATGTACACAAGATACGCTGAAAAACAAGGCTTCTCATATGAAGTATATAACTCAGTAGAAGGTACTGCAGGAGGTTTTGCTCAAATAGAATTCATTATTAAAGGTAAAGGAGCATATTCTCTATTAAAGTATGAGAGTGGATCTCATAGAGTACAAAGAGTACCAGTAACTGAATCAAATGGTAGATTACAAACTTCAACAGCTACAGTATTAGTAATGCCTGAAGCAGATGAAGATGTAGAAATTGAAATAAATCCAAATGATATAAGAGTAGATATCTATAGATCAAGTGGTTGTGGTGGACAAGGTGTTAATACAACTGACTCAGCAGTTAGAATTACTCACTTACCTACAGGATTAGTAGTAACTTGTCAAAATGAAAGAAGTCAAATTCAAAATAAAGAACAAGCTATGAAAGTATTAAAATCACGTCTATATGAACTTCAAGAACAAGAAAAACTTGAAAAAGAAGGAAATGAAAGACGTAGTAAGATAGGTACTGGAGATAGAGCTGAAAAGATAAGAACTTATAACTATCCACAAAATAGAGTAACTGATCATAGAATTGGATTTACTACTAACTCTCTTGATAGAGTTATGGATGGAGCACTAGACGACATCATAAACGCTCTTATTCAAGAAGACCAAAAGAGAAAACTTGAGGGAGAAGTAGAATAATGACTATCGAAGAATTACTAGTATTCGGTAAAAGCCATTGTCATTCTGACCATGCTAAAATACTTCTAGGTGAATTACTAAATCTAAATCCATTAGAATTACTAAATCATTTAAATGACTTAGTAGAAGATGATAAAGTAAATCTCTATAAAAAAGAAGTATTAGCACTAGAAGAAGGAAAACCCCTTCAATATGTCTTAGGATATGTTAATTTCTATGGTAATAAATTCTTAGTAGATGAAAGATGTCTAATACCTAGATTTGAAACAGAAGAATTAGTTGAAAATACTATTAAATATATTAATAAGTATTTCAATAATCCAGTAGATATAATAGACTTAGGTACTGGTTCTGGAATAATAGGTTTAACTTTAGAAAATAAAGTAAACACAAATAAAGTAGATTTAGTAGATATATCTAAAGATGCATTAGAAGTAACTAAGAAGAATAAAGAACTATTAAATTCAAAAGCTAATCTAATAGAAAGTGATTTCTTTACTAATATTACTGATAAATATGATGTAATTATAAGTAATCCACCATATATAAAAGATAATGAAGAAATAGAAGACATAGTTAAGAATAATGAACCTCATCTAGCACTATATGCTGGAGAAAAAGGTTTAGATTGTTATGAAAAAATATTAAAAGAAGTATCTAATCATATGAAAGATAAATGTCTTATAGCTTTTGAAATAGGCTATACCCAAGCTCAAGACATTTCCAATCTAATAAATAAATACTTAGATAATGTAAGAATAGAAGTAAAAAAAGATCTATCTGAAAAAGATAGAATGTTATTTATTTTTAAAAACTTAGAATAAAATATTAAAATAAATCTCACTATTATTATGAAAGTGAGGTTTTTTAATGAAAAAAACTATTATTATTCTAAGTATTATAATCTTATTACTAACATTTACTAATTCTAACACAAGAATTCCAGAAGACTCTATTAGATTTAGAGTAATAGCTGATTCTAATGATATAAACTCTCAAGAATTAAAACAAAAAGTAGTGGAAAACTTAAAAAGTAATTTAATTAATACTAATAAATTCACAAATATTGTGGAAACAAGAGAATTTCTTGAAGAAAATATACCTTTATACACAAAAATTGTGGATAAAACATTAAAAGATAATAATTCTAATGAAGATTTCCACATAAACTATGGAAAAAATTATTTTCCAGAGAAAGAGTATAATAATGAAACATATCCTGAAGGTGAATATGAATCATTAGTAGTTACTATAGGTAAAGGTTTAGGTCAAAACTTCTGGTGTGTATTATTTCCACCACTATGTTTTGATGAAAAAGAAGACTATCATTATAAATCATTTATAAAAGAAATATTTACTAAGATATTTGAATAAAATATATAAGGTGATTATATGTCCCTTATATATTTTTTTACTGGAATAGGACTTAGTATGGATGCATTTTCTCTTTCTTTATCATTAGGAACAACACTTCCTAAAAAGAATATAATAATAAAAACAGCACTAATTGTAGGATTATTTCATTTTATTATGCCCATTCTAGGATACTTTATAGGTTATTCATTCCAATATAGAATACCCAATATAAACATATTAACTTTTATATTATTTGTAATACTCTCAATTGAAATGTATAAATCAAAAGATGAAGAAAAACCAAATATCTTAAATAACTTAACTATTTTATTAATAGCTTTCAGTGTAAGCTTAGACTCATTCACTGTAGGAATAGCCTTTGGTTTAAATAATGAATTTATATTAATTTCTAGTACTATATTTTCTATCATAAGCGCATTATTCACATATATTGGATTAACTCTTGGTAAGAAATTAAAATCTAAGTATAAAACATTATCCACATACTTAGGAATAATACTTTTATCAATAGTAGCTTTAAAGTATTTAATAAACGTCTAATTTGTGACAAATGCCAATTATTTTAGAGCTATTTCATTGACAAAAAAACTATAATTTCTTATGATTGAATTGGGTGATAACATGCTTGTAAATTTTAAAGAAATGTTAAATAAAGCAAAGAAGGAACACTTCGCTGTTCCACACTTTAATATTAATGATTTAGAGTGGACAAAATATATATTAGAAGAATGTCAAAAATTAGATGTACCAGTAATCTTAGGAGTAAGTGATGGTGCAGCTAAATACATGGGTGGATATGATGTTATCTATGGTATGGTAACTGGTCTTATTAAAGATTTAAACATAACTATTCCAGTATGTCTTCATGTAGATCATGGTTGTACTGAAACATGTAAGAAAGCAATAGATGCTGGATTTACTTCAGTAATGATAGATGCATCTAAATTAGAATTAGATGAAAATATAAAAGTAACTAAAGAAATAGTTGATTATGCTCATCCAAAAGGAGTATCAGTAGAAGCGGAAGTAGGACACATTGGTGGTACAGAGGACAACATTACTGCTACTGAAACTAATGCTACATTAGATGAATGTATTAAATTAGTAGAAGGAACTGGAATTGATGCTATAGCTCCAGCTCTAGGTAGTGTTCATGGATTCTATAAAGGTGAACCAAATCTAGATTTCGAAAGAATGAAACTAATTAATGAAGCATTAGAAATACCTCTAGTATTACATGGAGGTAGTGGTATTCCAGATGATCAAATTAGAAAAGCAATTGAATCTGGTACTTCAAAAATAAATGTTAATACAGAATTACAATTTGCTTGGAGCCAAGGTGTAAGAGAAAAACTATCAAACGATGCTGATGTATATGATCCTAGAAAAGTTATAGGAGCTGGAGAAACTGCTTTAAAGGAAGTTATTGATCATAAAGTAGCACTTTTTGGAACTAAAAGATGATATATTGGAGGCACATATGAACGAAGAAGTAGGTTCCATAAAGGGGTATTTCTTTTTAGAAGAAGGAAATATTGATCAATTTTTAGAAAAATATTATGATGAAACTGGAAAATGTAAAATAAAAGGAATAAAATACACAAAATCAGAAATTACTTCCATGATGCAAGAAATTGTAAAAGAAAATAGACAAATAGCAATAAAAAAATTAAAATCCATTAAAGATAAAGCACAAAAAGAACAATGGAAATTAGATGAACTTAACTATGTAATATCAATGTTTGAAAAGAGATTAAAAGATAAATCGATGATAGATGGATTTTCTGCTTTACGACTTACAATAAAATTGGATATTTTTGATTTAGATAATGATACAATAAAATCAATAATAACAAAAGGTTACTATGAGATGAATGATCCATTAATAGATATTATAAGTCTTGATACAGAATATTATGGATTAAATATAATGTCAGAAGAAAAGATATTAGAATTAGAATCTATAACGGGAATAAAATTAAAAAAAGATAACATAGTAGCTCATAAAAATGATCAAGAAAAAAGAGAAAAAATGATTAATGATATATTAAACTATAAAAAATCAGTTTTAGGAAATCAATATTAAAATAGCAGGAGGTATATATGAAAGTAATTGAAATAGAAGGTGGCCGTGAATTAACTGGTCAAATAAGAATAAGTGGTGCTAAGAATGCTACTGTTGCTTTAATTCCAGCAGCTATATTAACTGATGAAGAAGCAACAATCTGTAATGTACCAGAAATAACTGATACTGATGCATTATGCGATATATTAAAAGAACTAAATGTTAATGTTAATCGTTCTACAGAAAGTTTAGTAATTAATCCTCAAAATATGAAGAATGTTGAAATTCAAGAAGAATTTTCAAAGAAACTAAGAGCTTCATATTACTTTATGGGAGCACTTTTAGGTAAATATAAAAAAGCTGTAATGTATTTCCCAGGAGGATGCTCTATAGGAGCACGTCCAATAGATCTACACTTAAAAGGATTTGAAGCATTAGGTGCAAAAGTAACTAATGAGAAAAATAAATACACAGTAGAAGCAGAAGAACTACATGGTGCTAATATTTACTTAGATATTGCTTCAGTAGGTGCAACTATTAATATTATGTTAGCTGCTGTAAGAGCTAAAGGTAAAACAGTAATAGATAATGCTGCTAAAGAACCAGAAATAGTAAATGTAGCTACATTCTTAAATAATATGGGAGCTAAAATCACAGGTGCAGGTACTTCAACAATTAAAATTGAAGGAGTAGACCACCTACATAAATGTTTCCATGAAGTAATCCCAGATAGAATTGAAGCAGGTACTTACTTAATAATAGCTGCATTATGTGGTAAAGACTTAAGAATAGATAATGTTATCCCAGAACATATTGATTCCCTAACTTCAAAACTAGAAGAGATGGGAATTAAATTAGATATTGGAATAGATTATGTAAGAGTATTAGAAGTTCCAAAAAAACTAAAAGCTACTGATATAAAAACAGCAGTTTATCCTGGATTTGCTACAGACTTACAACAACCATTCACAGTACTACTTACTCAAGCAGAAGGTATCTCAAGAGTAACAGAAACAATATGGGAAAACAGATTTATGCACGTACCATATTTAAATGCCTTAGGATCTGATATTGCAGTAGAAAATCAAACTGCTAAGATTCAAGGACCTACTGAATTAAAAGGTTGTGAAGTAGTAGCTACAGACTTACGTGCTGGTGCTGCTATGGTAGCTGCAGGACTAAAAGCTACAGGTAAAACTACAATAACTAATTCAGAACACATTCTAAGAGGTTATGAATCAATAATAGAAAAACTTACTAATGTAGGTGCTAAAATTACTCTTAAAGAAATATAATTTAATAGTTATATTTCTTTTTTTATGGAGGAATTATGAATAGACCTATTAAATTATTAATATTAATTGTCTTATCTTTATCAGTATATTTCATCTATCAAAGTACTAAACAATCTAATATACAGATATTATCCTTAGGAGATGGCTTATCTAAAGGAATAAACTCTTATACAATAATTGAATCCAGTCATTTGAACTATTATGAAGAATACTTAAAGAGTAAAAATATTGATGTAAAAGTAATTGATGAGTATTCTAAAGAAGATTTAACTATTCATGAGTTATTAGAATTAGTAAAGAATAATAATTATTTAAAAAGAGATTTGATGGAATCACATCTCTTATTTATAACGGTTGGATATAATGATTTATTATATAAACTAAGTTTAGAAGATGATATTAGTATTCCTAAATTAAATAAGATAATTGATGAGATAAATATAGAATATAAAGAATTATTAACTGAAATAAAAAAGTATTATAAAAATCAAATAATAATAGTAGGTTATCCTAAATCTAATAAAGATGATTATTATCTAAATTTAGGTATTAGAAAACTAAATAGAGTTATAAATACTGATAGTTTTATAGATACATATAACCTTCTAAATAATAGAAATAAGTACTTTTCTAATCCAAATAGTTATTATCCTAACAGAAGAGGTTATGAAAGAATATATGAAGAAATAAAG
>CAMOXZ010000040.1 GCA_946629545.1 uncultured Caryophanales bacterium
AAATAGTTATTATCCTAACAGAAGAGGTTATGAAAGAATATATGAAGAAATAAAGGGAAAAATTGATTTTTAGACGATTTTATGGTATAATATACGACTATAAAAAGAGGGATACCTATGAAAACAAATATACATTTTATAAATCAAAGTATATTATGCGAACTAGAAAACTATTTTTCTAAACCAATAGATTTAAAAACAGAAGTCACAACACCAGAAATAGAAATAAAAAATAGTAGTATAGAAGATTATAATATGTTTAATCCAGTATTTAGATCGGTTATTAAAGATTTTATAGTTATTTTAACAAAAAACTTCCCAAGGGAAGATTTAAAGAATTTCTATAATAATATAAATGGATTAAAACTAAAAACTAAAAAATTAAGAGAAGCTAGTGCTCATTATAAAATTGATAAGAATGAAATAGAAGTAGAAAAAGATTTAAAACCTTCAAATATTAATGGTATTCTTTTCCACGAATTATTCCATATGGCTAGTTCAACATATGCTAATGGAAGACGTTATTCTGGATTTTCACAAAGAACTAAATCAACAAAAAAAATAATAGGTAATGGTATCAATGAAGGATATACAGAATTATTAGCACATAGATATTATCCACAAATATTTAAATCTTCTTATGTAGAAGAATGTGGTATAGTATTACATCTTGAAGATCTAATTGGTAAAGAAGAAATGTCTAAACTATATTTAAATGCCGACTTAAATGGATTGATTAATAGATTAAGAGAGTATACTAAAGATGAAGATATACTAGAATTTATTACATCAGTAGACCAAATACAAGACTATTATTTAAATAAATCTACTAAAATAGAATTTTTATATAATATAAAGAAAGCATATAGATTTATATTAAGAGCGTATATTAAAAAGCAAGAAATAGAATATAGTAATGGCAAAATAAGTAAACAAGAATTTATTAACAAAGTTGGTGAATACATATATCTTATTAAACAAACATCTCATACTGATAAAAATAACTATATTACTCAATTTGAAGTAATAGAAATACTAGAATCAGTTTTAGGAGAAAATGAAGTTAATGCAAATATTACTCAAAAAGTTTACTCAATGTACAGTGAAAGAACTTAATATTTAAAAAAACACTTGATAAATAATGAAATATTTGATATATTAATAACGCAAATTGAATTACTATGACTAATTATTGTCATGGCGGAAGGAGAGATAATATGAAAAAGGATATACATCCAGAAGTTAAAGATTGTACAGTAACTTGTGCTTGTGGTAACACATTCACTTGTAAATCAACTAAATCAGAAATCAATGTTGAAATTTGTTCAGAATGTCATCCATTCTATACAGGAAAACAAAGTAGAGCATCACGTGCAGGTAGAGTTGACAAATTCAATAAGAAATATGGATTTAATACAAAAGAAGCAGAATAATGCTTCTTTTTTTATTTAGTATGTTATAATTAAATTAGGTGATAATATGAAAATAGGTATAGCTAGTGATCATAGAGGTTATGATCTAAAAGAATTACTTTTAAAAGAATTTAAAAGAGAAGATGTTGAACTAATTGATTATGGAACAGATTCAGAAGAACCAGCAGATTACCCTGATTATGCTTTTAAATTAGCAGAAGATGTAAGAGATAAGAAACTAGATTTTGGAATAACTCTTTGTGGTTCTGGAATTGGTATGAGTATGGCATGTAATAAAGTAAAAGGAGTACGTTGTGCTAGAGTAAAAGATGTAGAAGATGTAATTGTTACTAGAAATGATAATGATGCAAATGTTATATCTTTCTCAGGTAAATCTTCATTAGAATTATCTTTAGCTATTATTAATAGAATGATTGATACACCAGCTTCAGCAGAAGAAAGACATGTAAGAAGAAGAAATAAAATAGCTGAATATGAGGAAAATAACTAATGGGTAAATTCTTCTTATATTTAGTAGTTACCATACTAGTAATATGGTCCATGGATTCTCTTAATATAAATGGTATATTTAAAAAAGGTAAGATATTTCAAGCTAGATTATTATATTTCTTTTTAGGAATATCTTTAATATATTTAGTAACTAACTTTTTAATGGATTTATTTACTATTTGGAAAATATTCTAAAAGTAAGTATAATTCTTTTTTTTTGGGTAAAACTTATATTGAGGTGATAATATGACAAAGGTAAGATTCAAATTACCTGCATTTTTCCTATTCATAATAGCCCTTATTCTTTTGCCTGTTTTAACATTTAAATTTGCAAGTAGCGAGAAAGAAGAAGTAATAGATCAAACCATGGATGAAGTAATAGAAAGTGAAATACCAGTAGTTTCAAATGTTGTGACTGTTATTAATCCATATTCGGATCAATCGGTTACTGTAAAAAAAGGATACTATGAGCCAAGTGCTGATGAAGAAAATCAAATATCATCAATAATTAAGCATGATAATACATATATCCAAAATACTGGAATAGATTATGCAGGTGAAAATACTTTTGATGTATTATCTATTCTAAATGGTGTAGTTATTAATGTTAAAGAAGATGAAGAATTAGGAAAATCAGTAGAAATAAGACATGATAATGGAATGATTTCTATATATCAAAGTCTTAGTGAAGTCTATGTAAAAAAAGATGATACAGTTTCACAAGGTTTAGTAATAGGAAAAAGTGGGGAAAATAAGTTAGATAAAGACTTAGGAAACCATTTACATTTTGAAATATATGATAATGGTCAAGCAGTTAATCCATTGAATTATCTAAATACTCAAATATCTTTAGAAAAAGGAAATTAATTCCTTTTTTTTTATTATGATTAATGTTAAAATTATAATGGAAGGACTGATGATTATGCTAGCAAGAGATATTGGAATCGATTTAGGAACAGCAAATGTTTTAATCTACTTGAAAGGAAAAGGAATAGTTCTGAATGAGCCTAGTATAGTTGTCGTTGATACAGATACTAAAAAAGTAATTGCTGTAGGTAATGAAGCAAAAGAAATGTTAGGAAGAACTCCTGATAAAGTAAAAGCAATTAAACCTATGAAAGATGGGGTAATAGCTGACTTTGAATTAACAGAAATAATGTTAAATAGTTTTATAAAAAAAGCAAAAGCACGTAGAGTAATAGCAAGACCTAGAATACTAATATGTTGTCCTACAAATATTACACAAGTAGAAAAAAATGCTATTAAAGAAGCGGCTGAAAGAACAGGAGCTAGAAAAGTTTATATTGAATATGAACCAAAAGTAGCTGCAGTAGGTGCTGGTATGGATATATCTAAACCAAGTGCTAATATGGTTATTGATATTGGTGGAGGTACTACTGATATAGCTATACTATCTTTAAATGGAATAGTATCAAGTGCTTCAGTAAAAATAGCAGGTAATCAATTAGATGAAGATTTAATTAAATATGTTCATGATAAATATAAATTATTAATTGGGGAAAAAACTGCTGAGGATATTAAGATTAACTTTGCTAATGTTTATAAACCAAAAGATAAAGAAAAACAAGAAGTACGTGGAAGAGACTTAATAACAGGTCTACCTAAAGCAATAACAATAACTCAAAAAGAAACAAAAGATGCTATGGAAGATAGTATTAAAAAGATTATTAAGTCTTGTAAAACAGTTCTAGAACAGACCCCTCCAGAGTTATCCGCAGATATTGTGGAAAAAGGTTTAATTCTAACAGGTGGGGGAGCACTTCTAAGTGGATTAATGGAAAGATTAGAAGAAGAACTAACTATCCCAGTATTAATTGCAGAAACACCACTTACATGTGTAGCTGAAGGAACTGGAATATTATTAGATAACCCAAAACTATTAGAAGAAGAATAATAATTCTTCTTTTTCTTTAAAAATATTGATATAATAAATAATGAAAGAAGTGAAATTATGAAATTACAATTGTTAAATGCTGGTAAAATAGTACTTGCAACTTTCATCTTTTCTGCAGTAATAATGTACTTAATGAGAATAGTTGCAAAACATATTGGAGCTATGGATAATCCGACAGATGCTGAAGGAAAAAGACATATTCATAAAGTAGCTACTCCTAAACTAGGAGGACTTGGAATATTCCTAGGATTCTTACTAGGGTATATGCTATTTGGAGAACAAAGCGTAAGAATGAACTCAATTCTTATTGGAAGTTTCCTTATAATATTAATTGGTATAGTAGATGACTTAAACCCAGTAAAAGCTAAATATAGATTTTTAGTTCATATAGTAGCTGCCAGTGTAATAGTATTCTATGGAGGAATTCTTCTAGATAATGTTACTGCATTTGGTTATTCATTAAACTTTGGTATACTTGCGTATCCAATAACTATAATATTTTTAGTAGCATGTACAGATATAATTGATTTAATAGATGGATTAGATGGTTTAAGTGGAGGTATTTGTTCAATCTTCTATTTAACTATCGCAATAATTGGTTTCTTCCAAGGAAGAATGGGTTCATTAGTAATGATACTTTCACTTATAATGTTAGGATCTACTCTAGGATTCCTACTACATAATTTCCATCCAGCAAAGATATTTGCAGGTGATTGTGTAACATTCATGGGATTCATAATTGGAGTAATTACTTTACTTGAATTTAAAGGCCCAGCATTAATCTCATTCTTTGTACCAATAACTATTTTAGGAATACCTATTTTAGATACATTATTCGCAATAATAAGAAGATTATTAAAGGGTCAACCTCCATTCCAAGCAGATAAACAACACTTACATTATCAATTACTAGGGATGAATTTCTCACAAACAGTTACAGTATTAATTATTTATGGTATTAATATATTATTTGCTACAGCAGCAATATTCTATACATTAAAAGATCCATTCATTGGACAAATAATATTTGTAATACTATTTGTCTTAGTAGTTTGGTTTGTTCTTCATACAACAATAATCTCAGATAAAATGCCACAAAAGACAGAAGAATTACTAAATAAAATAAAGAAAAAGAAAAAAGAACTTTAGAGGTTCTTTTTTATTTATCACCTTTCTAATAGACTGAAAAAAAGGTGGTGATAAAATGATAGATTTTATAATTATAGAAGATAATTTATACTATATAAGAGAATCAAAAAGAATAATAGATAAAGTAATGATGAATTATGATATAAACTATAATTTTATAGTTTATGATAAATATAGAAGAGAATTATTAAATAAAGATAATTTTAAAATATATATTATTTCATATAATAGTGATTCTATAGAACTAATAAAGTATATTAGAGAAGAACTAGATGATTGGAAATCTTTAATAATAATTGTGTATAAAAATATTGAAGATAAAAATAAAGTATTAAAAGAAAACTTATTCATAGTAGACTATATTAATATAAAGAAACACTTCGAAGAAAAACTATTAAGAAACATTCAAATATGTTTAAAAAACTATGATCAAAGACCTAATTCATTAAGATATTCTTATAAGAATACTTCATATAATATAGAATTTCAAAAGATATTATATATTGAAAAAGAACCAGATAATAAAAGATGTATTATATATACTAAAAGTAAAAAATACTATATACCTGGTACATTAACACAAGTATTAAAACTATTAGATAATAGATTTATTAAAAGTAGTAGAAGTTACATAATAAATAAAGAAGCTATATCATCTTATGATAATAAAAGTAACATTATAACCTTTAAAAATAAGATAAAACTTGATGGAGTATCTAGAGAAAATAAAAAGAGTATTATTAATTGTTTAAGAAGAGTATAAATTGTCGATAAATATCACATATTTACTGAAAAAAGAAAAATAAATACAAGTTACGGAAAAATACTATTATCACTTATATATTTGTTAGAATAAAAACTACCAATAAGATAAAAGATGGTAGAATGTGAGGTGTAGAAGTAGTATGATGACCGGAAGAGTGAAATGGTTTAATAATGATAAAGGCTATGGCTTTATCGGATTTAAAGAAAACGAAGATATATTTGTACACTATTCAGCTATTGAATTAGATGGGTATAAATCTTTATCTGAAAATCAACTTGTTGAATTCAAATTAATTGAAACAAGTAAGGGCTATCAAGCAATTAATGTTAAACTTTTAAAAGAAACTACAGCAGTATAAAAAGTAGTTTTTTTTTATCAAATATGCTATACTAAAATTACAAGGAGGCGATAGTATGGAAATAATTATTCATGGAGATAAGATTAAAGTTACTGAAGCTATGAAAAGCTATATTGAAGACAAGCTAGGAAGATTAGATAAATACCTAGAAGATAGTAGTAATATCAGAGCCAATGTCATAGTTAAAGTAAAAGGACATCTTCAAACAATGGAAATTACCATACCACTAAAATCATTTATTTTAAGATCGGAGGAAACACAAGAAGACTTCTACGCAGCTGTTGATAAAACAATCGATAAGTTAGAAAGACAAATTAGAAAGAATAAGACTAGATTAATGTCTAGAAAATCTAAACCTGCATTTGACTTTAACTTTGATATGATTGAATTACCTGAAGAACAAGAAGAAATAAAAGAAACTAAAATTGTTAAGAGAAAAACCATTGAAGTAAAACCAATGGATGAAGAAGAAGCAATTCTTCAAATGGAACTTCTAGGACATCAATTCTATATGTATAAAGATGCTGATACTAATAAACCAGCAGTTGTATATAAGAGAAATGATGGAAATTATGGAGTAATTGAATCAGAATAATAACTAAAAGGAGAGAAAATCTTTATTTTCTCTCTTTTTTTTGGTAGAATAATAAGTTGAGGAGATTAAGAGATGAACATATTAAAGAAATTATTCGATCATGAATACAAAGAATTAAAAAGATTTACAAAAATAGCAGATCAAGTAATGGATTTAGAAGAAGAATACTCTAAATTAACAGATACTGAATTGCAAAATAAAACAGAAGAATTTAAAAATAGATTAAAAAATGGTGAAACACTAGAAGATATCTTAGTAGAAGCATTTGCAACAGCAAGAGAAGCATCATGGAGAGTTATTGGTGAAAAACACTTCTATGTACAAATTTTAGGTGGTTTAGCAATACATTATGGTAATATTGCTGAAATGAAAACAGGTGAAGGTAAAACACTTACTTCAGTATTACCTGCATATTTAAATGCTTTAACTGGAGAAGGAGTACATATCATCACAGTTAATGAATACCTAGCAGGCCGTGATGCTGAATGGATGGGAGGAATTCATAAATTCTTAGGTTTAACAGTTGGAGTAAACAGAAGAGAAATGAATCCACAAGAAAAACAAGAAGCATATGCTTGCGATATCTTATATTCTACTAATAATGAAGTAGGTTTCGACTACCTAAGAGATAACATGGTAGTAAGAAAAGAAGATAGAGTTCAAAGAAAATTAAACTTTGCTATTATCGATGAAGTTGACTCAGTACTTATCGATGAAGCAAGAACTCCATTAATTATTTCAGGTGGAGAAATGGCAAATGCTAATCTATATATTCAAGCAGATAGATATGCAAAAAGCCTAAAAGAAGAAAAAGACTTTATCTATGATGAAAAAACTAAGAGTGTTAATCTAACAGAACAAGGTATTGATAAAGCAGAATCAATGTTTAATATTAATAGTTTATATGATGTAAGTAATTCAACACTTCTACACTTTATAAATCAAGCATTACGTGCAAACTATGCAATGAAATGTGATGTAGACTATGTAGTACAAGATGGAGAAGTAGTAATAGTTGATCCATTTACTGGACGTTTAATGAAAGGTAGAGCTTATTCTGATGGACTTCATCAAGCTATTGAAGCTAAAGAAGGAGTAAACATTAATCAAGAAACTAAGACTTTAGCTACTATTACATTCCAAAACTTATTCAGAATGTATAAGAAATTATCAGGTATGACTGGTACTGCTAAAACAGAAGAAGAAGAATTTAGAAATATCTATAATATGTATGTTATAGAAATACCAACTAATAAACCAGTAATTCGTATTGATGCACCAGACTTAGTTTATGCAACAAAAGAAGCTAAGTATAAAGCATTAATAGAATTCGTTAAAGAAAGATATGAAAAAGGTCAACCAGTACTTATTGGTACTATAGCAATTGAAACAAGTGAATTAATAAGTCACTTACTAAAACAAGCTAAAATACCTCATGAAGTATTAAATGCAAAGAACCATGAAAGAGAAGCAGAAATTATTTCAAAGATTGGTTTAAATAAATCAGTAACTATTGCCACAAACATGGCTGGTCGTGGTACTGATATTAAACTATCAGATGAAATAAGAGCGTTAGGCGGACTTTGTGTAGTAGGTACAGAAAGACATGAATCACGTCGTATCGATAATCAGTTACGTGGACGTTCAGGACGTCAAGGTGATCCAGGATACACTCAATTCTTTGTATCAATGAAAGATGATTTAATGGTAAGATTCGGATCTGATAGAATTGGTACAATGATGCAATCTATGGGTCTAGGTGATCAAGCAATTCAATCTAAGACATTCACTAAATCAATTGGTACTGCTCAAAAACGTGTTGAAGGAAATAACTTCGATATTCGTAAGAACCTACTTCAATATGATGATGTAATGAATAATCAAAGAGAAATTATCTATGGTAAGAGAAATCAAATCTTAGATAATGACTCTATTCATGAAATGGTACTAAGTACATTCAGACACCATATAGAAGACTTAGTAAAGGCACATCTTGCTCCGGAAGGATATCTAACTAAAGAAGATTATGAAGAAATATTAGAATTCGTAAATGAAAATCTATTAAAGAAAGATTTAAAATTAAAAGATATTCAAGATAAAAAAGAAGAAGAATTAATAGATTATATTGCTAAAGCAGTAATCAAAGAATATGAAGATAAATTAAAAGATATTCCACAAGAAGTAACAGAAGAATTTGAAAAAGTAATTACTCTTCAAGTATTAGATAATTATTGGATGGAACAAAT
>CAMOXZ010000041.1 GCA_946629545.1 uncultured Caryophanales bacterium
TTAAAATTAAAGAAAGATAGAAGATACTACTTCTTCTTTTTTGTTTACAAGTATTACATCTACAAAATAATTTATGTTTATTCATCTAATCACCTAATATATTTTATTCATAAATTTATTTATTGATATTATAATTTTAGACTGGTATAATTAAGTTAGAAATGAGGTATGATTATGGAACTAAAAGGAAGTAAAACAGAGCAAAATTTAATGGCTGCATTTGCAGGAGAAAGTCAAGCTAGAAATAAGTATACTTACTTTGCTAGTAAAGCTAAAAAAGATGGTTATGAACAAATAGCTGCTATATTTGAAGAAACAGCAAATAATGAAAAAGAACATGCTAAAATATGGTTTAAAGAACTTAATGGTGGAGAAGTATCAAGTACTATTGAAAACTTAAGAGCTGCTGCAGATGGCGAAAACTATGAATGGACTGATATGTATGAAACATTTGCTAAAGAAGCTGAAGAAGAAGGGTTCATTGCTATTGCTAAGAAGTTTAGAATGGTTGGAGAAATTGAAAAACATCATGAAGAAAGATATAGAAAACTAATTGAAAATATTGATGAAGGATTAGTATTTAGTAAAGATGGAGATAGAGTTTGGATTTGTAGAAACTGTGGACATATAGTTATAGGAAAAGAAGCTCCTAAAGTTTGTCCAGTATGTGCTCATCCACAAAGTTATTTTGAAATTAAAGCTGAAAATTATATGTAAAAGAATTCTTATGAATTCTTTTTTAGTTAAAGGCAATTTCTTCTAATAAATCGTCATCATCTATTAAGATATATATAAAGATTATTCCTGATAATAAGACAAATGTAGTTGCTAGTAATGTTAAATTATCTAATTTAGTTTGTTTAGGGCTTTTATATTTATTTAGAAAAGATTTTAACGCATCAATCTCAAAATATGAGTAAACTAATGTTAGTATTATGAAGATAAATATGTTTAATTTTCTATATGTTTTTTTAGATAAATTATTCTTATTTATAAAATAATCTTTTTCATAAGAATTAGCTAAAAAAGATAAAAAAATAATTCCTAAATAAATTATCCAAATATTATTTTCGATATCTATTTTTTTAAGTCTTTCTTCCATATTAAAATATATTCTAATTAAGATATATGTATGTTATAATATGTATGAATTTGGGGTGATACTATGAAGAAACATGAATTATTAGTACCTGCTGGTAATATGGATTGTTTAAAACAAGCTGTATACAATGGATGTGATGCGGTTTATTTAGCATGTAAAAGCTTTGGTGCTAGAAAGTTTGCTAATAATTTTGATAATGATGAAATAGTAGAAGCTATTAAGTTCTGTCATTTGTATGGAGTTAAAGTATATGTAACTATGAATACTTTAATTAAAAATAATGAAGTAGATGACTTTATTTCTCAAGCAAGATTTCTTCATAAGAATGGAGTAGATGCTTTAATAGTTCAAGATTTTGGAATGATTTGTTTACTTAGAGATAAGTTTCCTGATTTAGAAATACATGCATCAACTCAAGCTAATATATCGTCAGTTGATGTATGTAAGTTATATTATGATTTGGGTGTTAAACGTGTTGTTTTCTCTCGTGAACTTTCTATTGATGAAATTGATAGTATAGATGTCCCAATAGAAAAAGAAGCATTTATTCATGGAGCACTTTGTATCTCATACTCAGGTTGCTGTTTAATGAGTAGTATGCTTGGTGGTAGAAGTGGTAATCGTGGTGAATGTGCAGGATGTTGTAGATTACCTTATACATTAAAAAAGAATGATGAAGTAATATCTAAAGATAAATATTTATTAAGTACTAAAGAATTAAATACATCTAGTAAAATAAATAGATTGTTAGATAGTAGTGTTTATAGTTTTAAAATAGAAGGTAGAATGAAAAGTCCTTTATACGTAGGATTTATCACTAACTTCTATAGACATTTAATTGATAAAAAAGAATTTGATTTTAGTGACGAAACAGATAAATTAAAAACTATATTTAATAGAGAATTCACAGTTGGTAGAATGTTTAATGAAGATGATTATAATTTTATGAATACAGAATCACCTAACCACAAAGGATTAAATATAGGTGAAGTAATAGATATTACTAAAGATAAAATTAAGATTAAATTAAATAGTACTTTGAATCAGTATGACGCAATAAGATTTGTTTCTGAAGACAAAGGATTTATAGTTAATTATTTATACGATGAAAAAGATAATTTAATTAGTAGTTCTAATGGTATATGTTTAGTAGATAATAAAGTAGATTTAAAAGAAAAATGTATTGTTTCTAAGACACAAGATTTTAAATTAGAAGAAGAGTATTCTAGATTAGAAAATAAAAGAAAAGTAAATATTTCTATTAGAGTAAAAGCTTTAGTTGATAAAGAATTATTTATAGAATTTAGTGATGGAGTTAATACTATTTCTAAACATGGTAATATTGTTCAAGAAGCTAGAAATGCTCTAGTTAGTATTGATGATATAAAAAGACAATTATCTAAGTTGGGCAATACTCCATTTACTTGTGATGATTTTGATATAGAAACGGATGATAATATATTTATTCCTATTGGAGAATTAAATGAAATTAGAAGAGAACTTTCAGATAAGTTGATCTATAAAAGACAATTAATTGAAACTGAGATTGTTGAAAAAGATGTGACATTTGAAAAGGAGAAACTTGATATTTCTTATGATAAATGTTTTGTAGTTAGAAATAAATCTCAATTAGAAGAGTGTTTAAAATATAATTCTAAGATATATGTAGTAGATAAATCTTTATATGAAGAATATAAAAGTAATAGTAATATATATTATTATGTTCCTAGAGAAGTATTTGATATTAATAATAATTTAGTAGAGAGAAGTTTAGTTTCTGATTATTCAGTATATGATGGGGATATTATTGGTAATTATACTTTGAATGTATTTAATATTTATACAGCTTATTATTTAAAGAAAATAGGTATTAATAGAGTATGTTTATCAGTAGAATTAAGTGAAGATGAATTGCTTGAATTTATTAATTTATATAATGAAAAGTTTGGTATGAGTAACTTTGATATATTAGTATATGGTAGAGTAGAAAATATGATTATTAAGGGTAATATACTTAATATAGAATCAGGTTATAATAATTATAATTTAATAGATTTTAAAAATAGAAAATTTCCTGTGTACTATGATGGAGTTAATACACATATATTAAATTATGAAGATAAAAATATAAATATTAGTAAGTTTACAGGTTTGTGTAATCTTAGATATGATTTATATGATGAAGATATAGATAAAATAATAAAAATATGTTAAAATAATAATGTAAGGAGTGTTTCTATGTTAGGAAAACTTAAAGATAAAAAAAGAGTACGTAATTATATTATTTGTGTAATATTATTTATTGCTTGTTTTGGATTGGTTTTATATTTACGTGAATTATATAGGTTTAATGAAGCTGAACAAAAGAAAATACCTGTTATACAAGGATATATTTCAGAGATATATAGTGATGATTTAGAACACTATATTCTTGAAAATCCTAATGGTGTTGTTTATATGTGTATAGCTAATGATGAAAACTGTAGAGTATTTGAAAGAGAATTTAAAAAGTTATTAAAGAAAGATGAATATAATGATAATTTAGTTTATCTTAATTTAATGGATGTAGATCAAGATAAATTTTTAGAAGAATTTAATAGTAAATTTATTTATAAAGTTAAATTATCTAAAGAATATCCTGCTTTTGTATTATTTGAAGATGGTAAAGTAAAAGCAATTCTACAAGAAAAAGATAAGAAATTAGATATTGTTAAAGTAAAACATTTTTTAGAATTAAGTGAAATAGGAGAGTAATCTCCTTTTACAATGGAGGAAATATGAATAATATAGTATTATTTGAACCTGAGATTCCACAAAATACAGGTAATATTATGAGAACATGTGTAGCTACTGATACTAAACTACATTTAATTAAACCATTAGGGTTTGAGATTGATGATGCTCATTTAAAAAGAAGTGGAGTAAACTATATAGATAAATTAGAGTATTATGTTTATGATAATTGGGAAGACTTTAAAAGTAAGAATAAAGGTGTTTATTATTACTTTACTAGATATGGTCATAAACCTCATACTAGTTTTGATTATAGTAATAAGAATAATGAAGAGTTATACTTTATATTTGGTAAAGAATCAACAGGTATTCCTAAAGAAATATTGAAAGATGATTTAGATCATTGTATGAGAATACCTATGACTGATAAAGTTAGAGCTCTAAATGTATCTAATAGTGTAGCTATAGTTATATATGAAGCTTTAAGACAACAAGATTATAATGATTTATTAAGAGAAGAACCTCATAAAGGAGCTGACTATTTAGAAAGAGATTAAAATCTCTTTTTTTTTACCATAAATTTATTGGAGGGATTTATGGGAAAATATAAAGTAGATATTAGTGGGATAAAGACTAATGATTTAGTAAGTTTAAGCTCTAAAGAAATGAATGAATTATTTGTGAAGTATAAAAGTGGGAATGAAACTTCTAGAGAAAGTTTAATAAATGGTAATTTAAGATTAGTACTTTCTGTATTAAAGAAATTTTATAATAAGAGTGATAATTTAGATGATTTATTTCAAATAGGTTGTGTTGGATTAATAAAAGCAATTGATAATTTTGATTTAAGTTATAATGTTAAGTTTTCCACATATGCAGTACCAATGATACTAGGAGAAATTAAAAGATATATTAGAGATAATAATAGTATTAGAATTAGTAGATCTTTAAAAGATATTGCTTATAAAGTATTAAAGTTTAAAGAAGATTATTACTTAGAACATGGTATAGAACCTAGTGTAGATATTATATCTACTAATTTAGATATAAGCGATTTTGATATTAGTAATGCATTACTGGCTTTTAAAGATCCTATTAGTATGTATGAAGCTATTTATAGTGATGGAGGAGATACAATATATTTATATGATCAGATAGAAGATAAAAGAGGTAGTGTAGATTTTTCTAATAGATTAGCTTTAGAAAATGCAATAGATAATTTAGAAATAAGAGAAAAGTATATACTTGATGAAAGATTTATTATGGGTAAATCACAAATGGAAATAGCTAGAGAATTATCTATTAGTCAGGCACAAGTTTCTCGATTAGAAAAGAAAGCAATTAAGCAATTAAAAAAGGTCTTAAAATAGTTTTTAATCATAATATTTAATAGGTGATATGAATTGAGAATGTCTGATTTGCAAGTTAAAAAAATAATTAATGTTTCCACAGGTAGAAATATGGGAAATATAATAGATTTTGATATTAGAGAAAATGGTACTATAGAAGGATTAATAATAGAACAAAATAAAAATATTTTTTCTTTAAATAGAGAAAGTGATACAAGAATTTATTGGGATGATATTACAAAAATAGGAGAAGATGTAATATTAGTAAAAAGAGATTAAAAACTTATTTTACTAAGATATTTTTTTCTTTAATATTTGTTTTTGTAATATCTTTTTTTTGTATTTATTTAATAGATTTAAGAATAAGAAATATTTTATTACCATATATGAATGTTGAAGTAGAAAGATTAGTTACTAATATTGTTACTAAAGCTATTAATGATGAAATGGAGAAAATTAATTTAGATTCAAAATTCTATAGTACTTCAGAAATACATGAGATAGAGAATAGAATAGATGAAAGAATAATGGAGGAACTGATTAATATAGATGATGGTGAATTAGAAAAATATTTTATTCCTAATAGAGTAAGAGTAGGAAGATTTAAAAGAATTAAAAATGGTATTTTGTGTGATATTAGTATTGGTTCTATTAGAGGGTCTACATTATTTGCTAATATAGGTCCTACTATTCCTATTAAGTTATTATTTAGTAGTGGTATGAATTCTAATATAGACATTGATGTTAGTGAATATGGTATTAATAATGCAATTATAAAAGTATATTTTAATGTAGATATAAATGAACAAATTACTATGCCAATATCATCTAAAAGAAAGAAAATTTATATAAAAAAAGTAATAGCTGTGGATATTATAAATGGTGAAATACCTGATTATTATACTGGACTTATAAAATGATTTATTGGTATAATTATAATGAGGTGTTTATATGAAAAAAGTAGTAATAAACAAAGTTGAATATGAAGTTATTAGAAATGATGGAGATTGTATTGATACATCAATTTTAGAAGAAAAAATAACTGATTATTTTGATCCATATGATTATATATTTGGGGATTATGCTTATGAAAAAGTTAGATTAAAAGGCTTTTATGAGTCTAATAATAAGAATGTAAATAAGATAAATGATATTAAGAATTTAGATGATTATATTAAGAATTATTGTAGCTATGGATCTAAAGTTTTTTTGTTAAAAAAAATAAGATAAATACTTGTATTTATCTATATTTATGATAAAATTATATTGTATGAATAGTAAAGGGAGGATTTATTATGGAAGAACAAATAAATGAAAGAAGAATAATGTCAATTGTATCTGAAGATGGTTCTGTAGAAGAAGTAGAAGTTATTTTGGCATTTGAATTCAAAGATACTAAAAAAGAGTATGTTATATATACAAAAAATGAAAAAGATGAAAATGATAATGTAACAGTTTATGTTTCTCATGTAGATCGTTCATCAGGAGAACCTAAATTAATGGGTATTGAAGATGAAGAAGAATGGAATAGAGTAAAAGACGTATTACGTGAATTATCAAAATCTGAATAATAATATAGAGGAGGATTTCTTATGGCTTTAGACAATATAGAAGCAGTAGAAGAAGAAAAGAAAGTAAAATCGGATGAAAGAGTAAGCAGAAATTCGATTACTTTTAGAGCTGAATCTTTTGCAAATGCTAGTGAAAAAGCAAAATTAATTGCTAAAAGAAATGCTGCTGCAGAACTTGTAAGTGAAGCAATCAGTCAAGATGTAGAAAGAGGTAGAACTGAGAGAATAGTTAAAGATAAACATTTTGATTATGCTGCTAAAATTATAGCTTTAGATGATCAAATTGATATGTTAGAAAAACCAGAAGGTTCTGATGGCAAGACTGAATTAGTTTCTAATAGAGCAATCAGATTAATTAGTAAAATGTATAAAGAAGCTAAAGAAAAATCTGAGGCTATATATAGTGAAGTAGAACAAAAAGAAGAACCTAAAACTGAAGTGGTAACAGTACCACCAGTAGTTGAAACTTCTGCTACAGGTGAAGAAATTGCTGTTCCAGCAATAGAACTTCCAGCAATTGAAACTCCTGTTGCTACAGTTCCAACAGTAGAAGCTCCTGTTGTTGAAACTCCAGTAGTAGATGTTGAAAAGATAGCAAATGAGAATACTGTTGTAGTTGATCAAAATATTAAAGAAGCAATTACTAATGAAAAGAATGTTATTGCTGATAGTGATATAAAAGATGTAGTTAATGAAGCATTTGCATCTGTACCACAAGTTACAGAGGAAGTAAAAGAAGAACCAATTGAAGAAGTTCCTATTAAAACTCCTAATACAAGTGATATTGATGTAGAAGCTATACAAGCAGTAGTAAATGAAAAATTAGACAAATTTATGAAAGAATATGTTCCTATGACAGATGAGGAAGTTGCTGCTTCACAAGAAAAACTACAAATTGCTAGACATAATCAGATCAATTCTGAAATAGATAAAAAGAATCAAGAAGTTGCTGAAGTAAATGCAGCAAAAGGATTAGATGATTTATTTGTAAATGATAGTAATAAAGAAGAACCTTTAAGAGCTGAAGTTGTTGTAATTCCTGAACGTGACGAACCAGAAGAAGAAAAGATAGAAGAATATACAGTTGTAGAACAAAGAAGTATGTCAATGTCTCCTGAGGAAAAAGCAAAAGCACATGAAGTATTAGAAAAACTTCGCGCAGCACGTAAGAAAAAGGAAGAACTAGAAAAAGAAAGTAGTGATATTGATTCTGATATAGAAAATGAAAAAGCTATAAATATGGAAGTATCTGCTAAAGAAGATGAAGCAAAGAAAGCATTAGAAGAATCAATTATGGCTGCAAATAAAGCTGAACAAGACTATGCTGAAGCTATCAGTGCTATGGAAAAAGAACTTGAAGATTTAAATAGTGAAACTGATGCTATAAGTAATGGTATTAAAGTTAAGAAAGAACAATTAGCAAATCTACAAGAAGATACTGCTAATAGACATAGAGAAATTGAAACTATCGATAAACAAAATCAAAGTAAACAAGAAGAAATTGCTAAGTATGAAGAATTAAAAGCTATGCTTAGTGGTGATACTGATAGTTTAGCAAATCAAAAAATAAAATAGAAGGTTATAAACCTTCTTTTTTTTTCATAGAATTAATAGGTGATATATATGGAAACATATATTTTAAATCCTCTTAGATTGAGTAAAAAGAAAAGACTTGATTGGTATAGATTATGGATAAATAAAAGTGATTATATTATAAATTATTATAGAAAAATAGTTGGTAAATATACTATTATTGATGAAAGTATTGATTATTATATTGTTATGTTAGAAATGAGTATATATTATGCAAAAGATTATTCTAATTATTATGATTATGTTTATATACAACATAATACACTGATGGATTATGTAATAAAAGAAGATATTAAAGAACGTGATTTTGCAGAGTATTTAAAGCATCTATTTTATAATAATTATAATATTGATTATATATATGAATTAATTGATAAGTATAAAGATAAATTTAATT
>CAMOXZ010000042.1 GCA_946629545.1 uncultured Caryophanales bacterium
TATTTATCTAAATAATAGAAAGATTTATCTATCATTTTATAAAAAGAACTAATATTTACTAACAGATAATAATAATCCATTCTAGGAAAAGAAAATCTTTCTATATAGTCATTCCAATCTAAATAATAATCTCTTAAATATTCAATTGTTTCTTTAAAAATATTATTCATTTACTATTGGTATTATTAGTTTTGTTCCTATATTTATTTCTTTTAAATCATTATACTTTTCTAACTCATCTATTGTTGTATGATACTTTTCTATTATAGAATTAATTGTTTCATTTTGTCTTACCATATAAACAATAAAAGTACCATACTTATCATTTTCATCATCTAAATTAGAAAATAATGAATTAATAGTTTTACCAGTATCTTCTACTATAATTTCTTCTTCTTTCTTTTCTTCTTCAATATTAGGAATTTCTATTTCTTTTTCTTCTATTTTATCTCCATCACATTCTCTTTCTAATTTAGGTTCTTCATCTAATAATTCTAATCCTTCAACTAATAATTCAATATGACAAATTAATGTATTCTCATTTTCTATTTCATAATAAAAATCTGTTATTTCAATATTAGTAGTATTTAAATCTAATTTTTCAGTTAAAGCTATTTCAGTAGGTATTTCATAATTAAAGTCTTCTTCTAATCTAGAAGCTTCTGTCATCTTATATTTACCTGTTAAAAGTAAATGTCCTTCTACACTAGATTCATCAATAAATTTTAATCTATGATCTAAAGATATCTCTGTTACTTCTCCTATCATTGTAGGAAATTCTATACTTTTCTCAAAAGTTACTTTCTTTTTCATAATATTCCTCCTAAAAAATACTATGAAAAAAGAAGAATTATTATTCTTCTTTTGCTATTTCTTTTAATCTATATTCCGTATTTTTAACTAGTATTTTACTAGATACATCTGTAAATTTAGTTTTCTTACGAACATCTTTCAATACTTCTAATGCTTTATCTAATACTTTCTTATCATTGAAAAACTCTGGAACTTCTTCCATAAAATAATTTATTGAAGTTAGCATTAATTCTTTTTTTATTTCAGCATCTTTTTTATCACCAGTTAAAGTAAAATATACTACAGCATCATATGCTATAGAAGCAGCAAAATCTTCTGGTGTATCGAATTTAGCACTTTTCATTTTTTCATGATATGCTTGATAACTTTTTACTACTAGTCTTCTATATGACATATCTTCACTATCGATTTTATTTAATGCTCCTAAAATTCCATTAACAGATTCATGCACATTTTCAGCAGACACACCAACATCCTTTAAGTCTTCATCTGTTAAATCATAACGATGTATTTCTAATACATCTCTTATTTTTCTTAAAAAATCTTTACTAAGATATAAGAATGCAGCTTCATTACTTATAAGAGTCCATGTATTAGCTATAAATGCAACATATACTAAAGGTTCATGGTATAAATTATACATTTCATCTTTATCTAATAATATTAATTGATTCTTCATTAATAATAGATTTTCAAAATCTCCTAAACTAATTTTTTCTTCTGAATTAATTTCTGCCATCTACTTTTCCCCCAAATATTGAATTAAATACATCTTCGTATTTATCTACTGTGATAAATTTAATATCTTTTCTTACCTCTTCTGGTATTTCATCTAAATCTCTTTCATTTTCTCTAGGTATATAAATAATTTTTATTCCTGCACGATGCGCACCAATAACTTTTTCTTTTAATCCACCTATTCCTAGTACTTTACCACGTAATGTAATTTCACCAGTCATTGCAATACTCTTATCTACTTTCTTATTAGTAAATAAACTAACTAATGTAGTAGTAATAGTAATACCTGCACTAGGACCATCTTTATTAACAGCACCTTCCGGTACATGTATATGAATATCATTTTTTTCAAATACTTTACTATCTATTCCAAATAATTCCATATTTGCTTTAATATAGTCTAATGCAATATGACAAGACTCTTGCATAACGTCTCCTAAAGAACCAGTTAATACAAGATTACCTTTTCCTTTAAACAAGTTAGCTTCTATTGGTAAAATATCTCCACCAAATACAGTATAAGCCATACCATTAACTACACCAACTTCATCAGTAACACTATTTTCCATATAAATAAATTTCTTCTTACCAAGTAATTCTTCTATCATAGAATTATCTATATTATAGAAAACAACATCCTTTTCAAGTAACAATTTCTTTACAATCTTTCTAAATAGGGTTGCAATTATTCTATCTAATTCACGTACTCCAGCTTCCTTAGTATAATTACGAATTAATGTAAGTATAGCATCATCTTCTATTTGTACTTGTAGACTAGTAAGACCATGTTCTTCTAATTCTTTAGGAATTAAATGAGTTTTAGCTATATCTAATTTTTCATATTCTGTATAACTAGATATATTAATAATCTCTAATCTATCTCTTAATTCATATGGAATTTGTTCTACATAGTTAGCTGTAGCTATAAACATAACTTTACTTAAATCAAATTCCTCTTCTATATAATGATCAGAGAACTTATTATTTTGTTCTGGATCAAGTACTTCAAGTAAACTACTTGCAGGATCTCCTTTAATATCTTTAGTCATCTTATCAATTTCATCAATTATAAATACTGGGTTTGTTGTACCTGCTTTACGAATTCCTTGAATAATTCTTCCTGGATTAGCTCCAATATAAGTTCTTCTATGTCCTACAATTTCAGCTTCATCATTGATTCCACCTACTGATATTTTAGCTACACTTCTATTTAAACTTTTTGCAATACTGATAGCAAGAGATGTTTTACCAACACCTGGTGGTCCCACTAAACAAAGTATTGGACTACGTAGATTATTAGTATTTTGTTTAACTGCTAAATATTCAAGTATTCTATCTTTTACTTCTTCTAATGCGTAATGAGATGAGTCTAAAATACTTTTAACTTTTACTAAATCATCAGTATCTTTTGTATAATGATTCCAAGGTAAATTAAACATCCAATCTAAGTATTCTCTAACCATACCTAGTTCTGGAGAATTACTATTTAAACTATCATACCTATCTAATTCTCTTTTTATTTTTTCTTTTACTTTACTATTACATTTTAACTTACTAAGTTTTTTATTAAATCTTTCTACTTCATTATCTTTATTATTATCGTCACCAATTTCTTTTTGCATTTGTCTTATTTTTTCACGCAAGAAATATTCTTTTTGAGTAGCATCAATTTCATGCTCTACTTCAGCTTCTATCTTTTGTTCCAACTCAACAAATTTTAAATCACGATTCATATCTTCAATTAGATTCTTAGCTCTAACCAAAGGATCTATCTCATTAATATATTTTTTCTTTTCTTCATAATTAATTGGTAAGAATGAAGCAATTAAATCACATAAGTCATTTAAATTATCTACATTATTTAATTGACTCATAATAGCATTACCCATATAAGGTACTTTAGAAATATATCTTTCTAAAGATTTAATTAATATATTAAAATAATCTTTATTATCTCTATTAGGAATATTAATAGTACTATAATTAGCTTTATAGAAATTACCATCTTCTTCGATACCAGATATTTCTACTCTATCTAACCCTTCTATTACTATTCTAGTTTTACCATTAGGTACATTCATTTTTAATTTTAATCTTCCTAAAGTTGCATACTTAGGAAAAGATGTTAAATTAACCCCATCATTATCTATAGGATTAACTATTAACATAAGCCCGTCATCAATCTTTTCAACAATATCAATCATTGGTTTATCGTATGTATTATCATACTCTATTCTTACTTCATTATTAGGGAATATAACCATATCATTTATAATCAAAACAAGTAATTTTTCATTCATCGGTTATTCACCCCCAAATTTTTAAAATACTGTTTTCTATTATAAATGAAAGTTAACTTTTTTAAAAGAAAAATTTTAAATTTTTATAGTATTTTTTTCACTATAAAATTTTTTTATAACAAAAAAAGAAAATACTAAGTATTTTCTTCTATTATTTATTTAATTCTTTTAGTAATTCTACTACTCTTCTCATTTGAAGATCATATTGAATTAATTCAATTCCACCAAATTCTTTTAAGAAATCAGCTTTCTTCATTTGATATTTTTTAGCAAGTTCTTCAGCTTCTTTTTCAGCTTCTTCTTTACTAATTTCAATCTTTTCTAGAATAGTAATTTCTTCAAGCATTAATCTATATAATACATTCTTATATGCTTCTTTTTCCATTTGACTTCTTAATGCTTTTTCATCACTACCAGTGAATTGATAATAAACATCTAATGAGATTCCTTGCATTCTCATTTGTTCTTCAAATCTTCCCATTAAACGATCAATTTCTTCTTCAACCATTTCTTCTGGAATATCTACTTCTACATTCTTAGAAACTTCTTCTAAAATTGTATCAACATATTTATTTTCAGCATCCATTTCTTTTTGAGCTTGAATTGATGCTTTAATTTCATCTTTTAATTTCTTTTCAGAATCGATTCCTTCCATTCCTAAATCTTCAAAGAAATCTTCATCTAATTCACGAGCTTGTTTAGCTTTAACTTCATTTACTTTTACTTTGAATACTACTTTAGCTCCAGCTAAATCTTTAGCACCATAATCTTCTGGGAATACTAAATCTATATCTTTAGTATCTCCAGCTTTCATTCCAATTACACCTTCTTCAAATCCAGGTATAAATGTATGAGAACCAATTTCTAATGAATAGTTTTCACCTTTTCCACCTTCAAAAGCTACACCATCTTTAAATCCTTCAAAGTCAATTATAGCTACATCACCATTTTCAACTTTTCCGTCTTTACTAACTAATTCAGTATATCTTTCTAATAAGTGTCCTAACTCATGATTAATTTCTTCATCAGTTACCTCTACTTTTTCAGGTTTAATTTTTAATCCTTTATATTTTTTAACTGTTACTTCTGGTTTAGTAATAACTTTAAATATAAATGTTACACCTTTATCATCGATAGACTTAATGTCAACGCTTGGTTGTACTACTGGTTCTAGTTTAGAATCATCCATTGCTTTTTTATAAGCATCTTGTAATGCATGATTAGCTGCATCCATATAAAGTGCTTCTTTACCAAATTTCTTTTCAAATACACTTCTTGGTACTTTACCAGCTCTAAATCCATCTACTTTAACAGTTTTTTGTTTTTCCTCAAATGCCTTATCTAAAGCATCTGTCCATTTTTTACCTTCAATTTTTACTTCTAATTCATGAATATTTTTGTTTTCTTTTTTTGCCATATTATTTCCTCCAACGCCTTATATTATACATTATATTTGATTATATGACAACAAAAAAGAAGATTATTTATCTTCTTTACATTTTAATATAAAATTATATGAATCTCTCATCATTTCATCAAGTCCTAATTCAGCTTTCCAACCCAATACTTTTTCAGCTTTAGAAGGATCTGCATAACAAGTAGCTATGTCTCCAGGACGTCTTTCTACTATCTTATATGGTACTTTAACTCCATTTACTTTCTCAAATGCATTAACCATATCTAATACACTATAACCTTTTCCAGTTCCTAGATTAAAATAATCAATTCCAGGTACTGCATGTTCTATAGCCTTTAAATGACCTTTAGCTAAATCAACTACATGAATGTAATCTCTAACACCTGTACCATC
Source organism: uncultured Caryophanales bacterium (assembly GCA_946629545.1). Lineage (GTDB taxonomy): Bacteria > Bacillota_I > Bacilli_A > RF39 > UBA660 > UBA3789. The sequence goes on from CAMOXZ010000042.1 coordinate 5,662, forward strand.
ATGTGTAGGATAATCATTACCAAATATACTTAATTCAGGTAATTCTCCACTAGCTACTCTAACGATATAAGGCATTAAATTATTAGGAATACCATTAGGTTTTTCTCCAATTAAACCTGATTTATGAGCTCCTATTGGATTAAAATATCTAAGTATTACTACACTAAAATCTTTATCAGCAATAGTAATATCTTTAAGTATTTTTTCATTCATTAATTTAGTAGTTCCATATGGATTAGTAGTACCACCTACTTTACATTCTTCTGTTATAGGTAAAACTTCAGGATCACCATATACAGTAGCACTGGAACTAAATACTATTTTCTTACAATTATATTTTTGCATTACATTACATAATGTAAGAGTAGATAATAAATTATTCTTATAATACATAATAGGTTTTTGTACTGATTCACCTACTGCTTTATAAGCTGCAAAATGTATTACTGCATCAGGCTTTTCCTTAGCAAATATTTCATCCATCTTCTCTTCATTAGTGACATCATCTATATATAATTCAAAATCTTTTCCAGTAATTTCCTTTATCTTATCAGCTACATCTATACTTGAATTATATAATGCATCAACAACAACCACTTCATATCCATTATCTAGTAATTCTACTACAGTATGACTTCCTATAAAGCCAAGTCCACCTGTTACTAATACTTTCATTATTCTCCTCCAAACATTTTATTATATTCTTTAACAACATGTAACATTTCTCTAGCTATTTTAGGATCTATCTCATTAGAATCTATTTTACTAACTATAAATTCTTCTAAATGGGAAAAATCTACATAGAATAAATTAAAATCAGTTTTTGCTTCTAATTCATCATATTTAGTCTTAGAAAAATCAGGTTCTAAATCAGTAAAAACTCTATAATAATAAATTGTATTTAATACTTTTTTACCAGTACCAAAATAATCACTATCATAAGTTTCTATTGATAAAAATGGTTCCCCAACTTCTACATCAATTCCAACTTCTTCTTTTATTTCTCTTTTAATACAATCATCAATTTCTTCATCATCATTAGTATGACCTCCTGGAAATTGATATGTATTATTATTAAAAGCAAGTAATATATTTCCCATAGAATTAAGTATTAATGCCTTAACTCTAACTACTTTCATTTCTATATCTTCATCACGTAAATTATCATCATTTATTATAAATTCCTTCATAAAACCACCTTGTACTATTTAATAAATCTCTCCCAATATTCTATTGAATCAGGACTAACTGTATCAAAAACCGACTCCATAGTAAGAGCCATATAATTAGCCTTCTTCCAAATATTATTACCTTTATTTAAGCAACTTGCCTTAGTAGGAGCCATCATATACTCAAATGTTGATGCCCTATCTTCAGCAGCTGATGTTTGTGCATAATTATTAACGAAGTATGCATCTTCTTTAAATGTATTACTATATGATAAACTACCAGCTATAGTATTCCATTGAAAATCACTTGGATTTAGATTATCCCAACTATTAAAATTAGCTTTTTTCTTAAACATATATCTTTCAATATAATGGTATGATTCATGATAGAAAGATTCTGGAAAATCATATATTGCTGCAATTGATATATTAGCATAATCATAACTAGAATCTGTAACACCAGTAATACCATTTTCCGAATAATTATTAACTAAAATAATAGTAAGAGGAATACCTCCATCTCTTATCTCTTTAAACATACCTCTAGGATATAAACTCAAAGTACTATATAAACTATTTAAAGTATCATTAGCTAGTTTAGAATCAGTTATTGGTACTGTATCAACACCACCAACTTTATAATTTGCTGTTTCTTGTCCATATCTAACTATAATAGAAAACTCTTTTTCAATCTCATTACGAAGTATTATATTCTTTCTATCTAAGTTCTCATCACTAGTACCTTCAATAGTTCTATTATTTGAGTTTTCAGTAGTTGAATCATCATTAGAAACCAACTCATTACCATCAGAAGGTGTAATTGAAATATCTTGTGTTGATGTAGTTGGATCATTAATTATACCTCTCTTAGGAGCATCTACTAATCCCCAAATAGTTGATAAGTTTAGAATTATTCCATAAACTAATAAAGTTATTGAGATAACCATTAGTACTTTTGCTGTATCTGCAACTTTTCTCTTTGCAATTATTTGCATAAAACACTTCCTCTCAATAACTTTCTATTCATAATTATTCAATTTTTATTAAGCAACTTCTCCAAGTTTTTTTGTTAATACTCCGATCTTATCATTTATTTCTTTTGCAACATTTTCATCAGTCGTAGTTCTTAGTTGATCAAACATTGCTTCTAATTGTTTATTAATTTCTTCTTTTGATTCAGCAGCAGGAGCATTTTCTACTACTTGTTCACCTAATGCCTTTTTTTCCATTTCAGGTTTTGATCTTTCCAATTTTATATTTTGATTTGTAGTTACTATAATAGCTTTATCTGAAACAGAATCTTCTTTTTCAATAACTTTTTTACTAGAATTTTCATTTTCTACTCCAACTGGAGCAAGTGGAGTTTGATCAAGTTCTTGAGTACCTATACCATCTTCTTTAACAGGTTCTTCAACAACTGGAGTTTCTACTACTTCAGTTGTAGGTAATTCTACACTTG
>CAMOXZ010000043.1 GCA_946629545.1 uncultured Caryophanales bacterium
GTAGTAGCTATATCTAGTATATTAAAAGGTGTATTTAAAGTATTATTAAGTGATAAGATATATGTAGGTAGTAGATATAAGAAATATAGTAAAATATTTATTAAAGAATATAAGGAATTAAAGAATAATACAATTAAATTTATCAATAAGAAAAAAGTATTAGTACCAATAACTAATAAGAAAAAAGTTAGAAGTAAAGGTTTACAAAAAGACTTAGTTTAAGTCTTTTTATTTTGTATAAATCATGATACTATAATATAGTAAAGGAAGTGTTTATATGTTTTGTACAGAATGCGGCAAAAAGCTTACAAAAAATACAAAGTTTTGTCCAGAATGTGGAAAAGAAGTAGAAGTAAAGGAAGCTGTAGTTGAAACTCCAGTAGTAGTAGAAGAAAAAACTGTTGTAGTAGAAAAACCAAAAGATAATAATCATTTAGCTAATGTATTATGTACTATATCAGTATGTCTATACTTTGGTATGCCATTAATATCATTCATAATCTACTTTATAACTGGAGGATTAATGAGTGTTGGAGATGATGCAACAACAGCAATAGCTAGTTTCTTCTCATCAGTAGTAGGAATACTATCATCATGTTCAACTCTAGCAGCTTATGTATTAATGATCGTAGCTCGTGTTAAATGTCCTAGTAATACATTTGGTAAAGTATTAATGTGGGTATACATAGCATTATTTGTTATGGGAATAATCACAGCTTTAGTTTTAATGGTTGCATGTGTAGGAATGCTTGCAGCATGTGGTAGTCAATTTTAAAAAGACTTTTATAAGTCTTTTTTTTATGCTAATATATAATAAAGGAAGTGTTTAAATGTATTGTAGTAAGTGTGGATCGCAAATTAGTGAAAACACCAAGTATTGTATAAGATGTGGTGCAATTCAAGGAGAAGAATTCCAACCAAGCAATGTGAGTGTTACTGAACAACCAGTTATTAATGAACAAGTAATAACTTCACAACCAACTGAAGATAATCATCTCGCTGATGTATTATGTACTATATCACTAGGTTTATATTTTGTTGTACCATGTATATTAACATATATATATGAGATATTTAGTAAAGCGCCATTTATAGTATTATCACTTGGAATACTTAGTTTATTATCTGTTTTAGCAGCTTATGTATTAATGATTATAGCTCGTATTAAATGTCCAAAAAGTGTTTATGCTAAAGTAGTAATGTGGATTTATATAGTATTACTTGTTATGAGCCTTTTAATTGGTGCGATATTTATTGCAGCATGTGGAGCATGCATGAATGCAAGAAGTTAGGAGATTAATATGTATTGTAGTAATTGTGGAAAAGAATTATTAGAGGGAGCTAAGTTTTGCCCATACTGTTCTAGTATTCAAGAAAATAATCAAAATCAAGTATTTATACCCCAATCAGAAATTAATGATAAACAAGAGGTAATTACAGAACCTCCAGTAGATAATCATTCAGCTAATTTATTGTGTACTATATCATTGATATTGTATTTTGGAGGACCAATTACAACATTTATGCTATATTTAGTAATGGCGGTAGGTTATTCAACGACAGAGTCATTAGGTATATTTGGTAATGTACTTAGTTTGATGACATTACTATCTAGTATGTCTGGTTTAGCAGCATATGTATTAATGATTATAGCTCGTGTGAAATATCCTAAAAGTAAATATGCTAAAGTAGTAATGTGGATTTATATAGTACTATTTATTTTAGGAATAATAGCCTTTGCAGCACTAGCTATATATTGTGGATGGTATATTGGCAATTGCCTAGATAAACTAGGACAAATGGGGTAGAATATGATTATTCCTAAACAAACATTTCCATTCTATGGAATCATATTATTAATAGCCATGTCTTTAGGACTATTCTATATATTTAGAATGCTAAAAAAAGATGGTATAAAAGATAAAAATATATATTTATATATTTTATTATATGTACTATTTGCTTTTATATTTGGTAAGTTTTATACAATGATTTCTACACAAGAAATTAATATATTAAAAGCAGGATTATCTAGTTATGGTGGGTTAATTGGAGTAATAATAGCCACTATAATATTTGAACTTATTCTTCCAACTAATAAAAAGTTAATTAAATATGTAATTATATCTTTACCTCTCACATATGGTATAGCTAAAATAGGTTGTTTTATAGCAGGATGCTGTTATGGAATACCTTATAATGGAATATTTAATGTTATATATAAAGATGGTTTAAATATACCATTATTTCCAATACAAATAACTGAAACTATTGTGTTTGTTATTATATTTATAATATGTAATAAATTAAGAAATAATAAAAACATAATATTTATAACTACATTTATAGCAATAATAGCTAAATTCTTATTAGATTTTTTAAGATATGAACATATTAATAAGATTCTAAGCACTAATCAAATATTTAGTTTAATTATACTAGTAGTAATGATCATAGTATATTTATTAAAAACTAAATTTAAAAAGACTAATTAAAGTCTTTTTATTTTTTATTATTTGTGCTATTATAAGTATATAAATTTAAAAGGAGTGTATTTATGAAGTGTAATTATTGTGGAGCAGACAATAAAGAAGATGCAAAATTTTGCGCATCATGTGGAGCAGAATTAAAAGAAGAAAAGAAAGAAACAAAAAAAGAAGAACCAAAAGTAGAAAAAGTTGAAGTAAAAGAAGTTAAAACAGAACAAGTAAAAGATGGTAAAGCAACTGCCTCATTAGTATTAGGTATTTGTAGTTTAGTTATTTGGTGCTTAACTTGGATATTATCTTTAATAGGTTTAATACTTGGTATTGCATCTAAAGAAAGAAGTGGAAAGAGAACTGCTGGTATCGTAATTAATGCTATTGCATTAGCTATCTCTACTATTTGTGCAATAATATGTATGATGTCATGGGCAATTATTGGAGTAGCAATTGATGAATATACTAGAAGTGGTAATATTGATGATTTCTTTGAAACAATAGAAAAAGAAGCTGAAAAACAAGAAAACAACAATATCGTAACACCATCAACACCAGTAATCACAGATAGTTCTAAAATTGTTGGAACAGATTATTATGGATATGTAAAAGTACCTACTACATGGGTTGAATTTAAAGATGTAGATAATTCAAACGTATATCAATATACAGATATTGGAGAACTAGGTTACATAGTAACTTTAAATACTTATGAAGAAGATGTTACTCCATATCAAGCAGCAAAGAATTTACAAGGAAATCTTGAAAGCGAAGGTGCTGAAGTAAAATTAACAACAGCAATAATAGGAAAATATGTAGCATATAAATTAGATGCTAAATATACAGATGGAACTTATATAGATATATATCTATTTAAGGCAAATGATAAATTACGTTTCGTATCAATTGAAGGACCAGATGATACAAACGATAATTTTGATATTCCAAAAACATATACTGTAAGTAAATAATAGAAAGGAGTAAATTTATGTATTGTGTTAAATGTGGAAAAGAAGTAAAAGATGGAACTAAGTTCTGTACAAACTGTGGAACTGAAATCGAAGCTAAAAAAGAAAAGAAAGAAGAAAAAGACGAAAAACTAACTTATAGTCAAAATAAATCAATTGAGACTACAAGCAATCCTAATCCAACAGAAGCAAAACCTGCTGAAGCTGGAGATGGTAAAGCAACTGCCTCATTAGTATTAGGTATTATAAGTATTGTATTTGCTTGTGGAATTGGATTTATTACTTCAATAGTTGGTTTAATCTTAGGTATTGCATCTAAGAAGAGCGGTAAGAAAACTGCTGGTATTATCCTAAACTCAATAGCATTAGGATTAAGTATAATTGTTCCAATACTAATTATTAGTTTCTATGGATCATTATTATTCTGGTTACCAACAAGTACAACAACTACTACAACACCAACACCAACACCAACACCAAGTATTATTACACCAAGTAAACCAAGTACTGGTCGAGTTTCAGCAACAGAAACAATTTCATTTGATGGATTTGAAATAACACTTGGAAATAACTATGAAATAGTAAAAGATGAAAATACATATTCATCTCACTATGGTGATGATGTAATTAAATTACCAGCTACAATTAAAAATGTAGATGCTTCAAGTGATCATCTAAATATGTACTATCATTATTACTATGGACCAACAGGAACTAAATTAGACAAAGTAATGAGTGATTTTGGTTCTGCTAAAGAAGCAATTGATTATGTACATGTTGATAAAGGTGATAGTAAAGTTCAATATTTCTATATCCTATATGATGGTGATGGAAAATACACAATTGAATTTAGTAACTACAAAGATAAAAAGACAGTAGAATTTACTATTAAAAAATAAGTATAATTAAAAGCAACATAAGTTGCTTTTTTTATTTATATGTGATATAATAAGCAAATCAATTGAGGGGTAGATTATATGAAAAAATACTTAAATATAGGATATGTTGAATTTGATGAATATTTTAACAATGAAGAAGCAATAGCTAAGTATCAACAAACAAAGGATTTAGAATTAAGAAATAAAATAGTAGAACAAAACCTACCATTAGTCGTAAGACTTGCCTATGAATATTCATATCCTAGTGACGTTAATCAAAGAGAACTTATAGATGAAGGATCAATTGCATTAATGAGAGCTATTGATTGTTATAAAGTAGGAGAAGTTAAATTCTCAACTTATGCTGCTCACAGTATTATAGGTGCTTTATTAAACTATATTAATAAGTGTTATGGAGAAGGTAGCATATATTACGGTAATCTCATAAAAAGATATAAAAAAATGGCTTTCGAAATACTTGGTGATTCTGCCGATGTCTATTCAGAAGAAATAGTAGACTATATTTTAGGAATACTAGTAGAAGAAAAAGAAATACCAGAAAAAGCGGTTATAGGAGTTAAAGCTAGATTATTAAGTAAGAGTATGTATGATATAGAAGATGTAGAAAATATAGAATATGAAGAAGAAGAACTAGATCATACACAGTTTATTAATGAACATAAAGAAGAAATGTTTAATAGATTAACTGATGAAGAAAAAGAAATAATAATTAGTAGATATATTAAGAATATGGATTTAGAAGAAGTAGCTAAAGAAAAAGGAGTAACACTTTATCATGTTTATACACGTGATAAAAAAGCTCTTAAAAAGATGAGAAGAATAGCTAATAAATATCTATAAAAAAAAGTGCTAATCAATAGCACTTTTTATTATTCATATCTAACACCATTAGTATTAATTTTAGGATTCTTTTGTAATAATTTATTACTTTCTCGTATAGCTTCAACTACAGGATCAACACTTTCTTCCATACTTTCTACTTCATTAACTATAAAAGTAGATAAGTTTTCTATACTAAGATTACCATTCTTAATAAAATCTTTATATGCAGTCTTACATACATTTTGTCTATTAGTTATAGGTAACTTATAGTATTCATCAATATAAATACCATATTTCTTAACTAATTCCATATTAGTACTAGCTAATGTAAGAAAAGATTCTATTGCTTTAGTTTTAACATCTTCTTCATCTTCAATACCTAAAGTTACATATAAATATTCTATTTCTTCTTTTGTTATACCAGCTTTTTTAAGTTTTTTTACTAATTCATCAAATTCTATTCTTTTCATAATTCCACCTCGTTCAGTATATTATACACAATTATTCAAATAATACAACCCTTTTATGTTATAATAAATTTGTGGTGATTATAATGGAAATAAAAGAAAGAATAAATAAATACTTAAAAGATAGAAGAGGGGAAATCGGTGATATTAAAATCACTAAACAAAAGAATAAAGATGGAATTAATTTATTATATGCAAGAGTAAGTAAATTTGAAGAAAAGAAAGAAAATGATTACGTAAATATGGCTACTTATTATACATTTAATGATAAAGGTCATTATGTAGGTGCAGTAATAGTAGTAGTATTAAATCCAACTACTGTTGAATTAATGTATTTTGCAGATACATTTCAAAGAAATAAAGGTAATATGACTATAGTATCTAGAGAAGTAATTAAAGAAGTATTCGAAGATAAAATATATGATTCTTTAATAACTAGAGAAGGGGAACCAGTTACTAAGATAGATACAATAATAGTAGAAGTTAACAAAGATAATCCAGCAAGTCAAAAAGTAGCTAGAAAACTAGGGTTTGATGAAGAAGGTTATCTAACATTAAAAGATTATAAAGAAGCAAAAGCTAAGCAATATATAAAGAAATAAGGAGTTAATATGAAAAAGATAATTGTTCTACTAGGATTAATAATATTAATAACAGGTTGTACAAATTGTAGTAATAAAGATATTATAAGTGATTTAAATTTAAATAAAGACAAATGTAAAATATTAGAAACTACAGATACTCATGAAGGGTTTCTAGGAGATGGAGATTATTTTGTTAGAATAAAATGTTCTAAGATAGAAGATAAAATTCTAAAGAAATGGAATAAATTACCTCTATCAGATTCACTAAAAGAAGTAACCGAAATGAAACAATGTACTAGTAAAAGTTGTGCAGATATCTATGAAAGATATAATATACCTAGTATAAAGAATGGATATTATTATTTTGAAGATAGACATTCTGAATCAACTAATACATTTGATGATTCAGATATTAATAATAGACCATCATATAATTTCACATTAGCCATATTAGATAAAGATACTAATACAATCTATTATTATGAATTAGATACATAAAAAGAAAGGAATGATAATATGAATAATGATAAATTTACTTATCAAAATGCGAATGAATTTCAACTACTTAAATCAGTATGTGAAGTATGCATTAATTATAATGATGGAACAGGAAATGAAAAATGTCCTGCAGGATTAGTTAATAAAGTAATTAATGGAAAAAAAGAATGTCCAAACTTTGAAACGGAAGACCCTTTTGCTAGATTTGAACAAACAGAATAATTTATAATGGTGATAGGTGATTCAAATGGAAAGAGTTTTAATAGCAACAACTAATAAAGATAAATTTAGCGTAGTATCTAGAATATTTAAAGAAACAATATTTCCAGAAGATAAATATGAAATACTAAGTTTATCTAAAGATATGAATATTTATGAAGCTAATTTAGATATTCCAGAGATATATCATCCATTAAAAGATGATTATGTTTACTTATCCATTATCACATGTATCTTATCCAATAGGATATGCTAAACCTATATGTGAATTAAATGAAGAAGAATCAACTAACTATTATTTAAAATATGTGAGAAAAGGATTAATGGATTTAAACATAAAAAAACACTAGATAACTAGTGTTTTTATTTTACTATAAAGCTTTATTCTTATTTCTACTACAACTAAAATTAATTAATATTCCAGTATCTTCATATCCTGCATTAATATATGCTTTATTAGAAGGTATATAGTTATAATCTGTATATAGTAATGGAACTAATCCTTTATCTAATAAATCATTTGTCATTAAATATATAAGGTTAGCTGCATATCCTTTTTTTCTTTCTTCAACAGGTGTATATACATGATTAAGCTTAGCTTGATTTGCAGTAATACCATAACTAACCATGCAAACTATTTTACCTTCTGGATTTCTAAGTACATAGAACTTATCATCTTTTAAGAATTCATCCACATCTTCTTTAGCTTGTTCCATTGTAATAGGATCCATACCATTCATCTCAATATTATCATCATACCAGTATCTCTCTAATACTTCTCTATCTGCTTCTACTGGTTTAGATAATATACCATCACATTCTTTAGGTTTAACTGTTTGATGACATATTAAGAATCCCATTTCAAAATAATCATCTTTATTTAAATGAACAAAATTTCTTTCTACTAATAAATCATATAATTCTTTTTTACAAGTAAATTTATCTTTTTCATTATCAGTTAAATACATTTCAATTAACTGCTCTATTTCACTTATTTTATTTTTATCAAAATTATCTTTAGTCCATATCCATGTAGGCCATTTCTTTGAACCTCTACATATTATATAATCATCTTCATCACTATATAATTCAAGTTCTGCACTTGGTAAGTTTTTTAAGATAATATTAAACATATACTTATCTTTTTGAAACTCAGTACTATCAAATACTCTATTATTTCCATCTATTCTTTTAAACATATTTTATCACCAACATAATTATAACATAAAAAAAGTAGCCTAAGCTACTTTTAGATTTCTAATGGCACGCTTTTATTACTCGTTTGAGAAAAAAATCGTGTAAATGAAATTTG
>CAMOXZ010000044.1 GCA_946629545.1 uncultured Caryophanales bacterium
ATTAGTAAAAATAATATAGAGAATAATACAATTAATCTTGCTTTACTATTACTAATCTCTTTCATCTTCTATATACCTATTTATTACTTTAAATAATTTTTTATATCCTTCATTATTCAATTTAATTCCATCATCAGTATAATCTTCTTTTAATAAATCATCTTCACTTAATTCTTTATACATATCTATATAATTAACATCTAAATCTTTACAAATAGATTGAATCTCTTTATTAGCTTTTTTAATAGTTTCAATACTAAGAGTACTATTAAATTCCTCTAGAGTATCATTAATAGGATATAGTGATTCTACATATATAGTAGCCATACTTCTATTATTTTGAATACCTCTAACTATTCTTTTTAAATTACTAATCATTTCACTAATAGAATCTTCATCAGTTAAATCATTAGAACCTAATTCTATAAATACATCAGTAGGATTATAAATATATATATTACTTCTTAAATCATCTAATATATCACTAGTAGTATAATCATTATTACTAACTTTAACATAAGGTTTATAGAATTCTTCAAATTCTAATCCCTCAGTATGATAATCACCAATAAATAAATAATTATAATCCATAGTCTTAACTTCTTTTTCTTTTACTTGTACTTTAACTTGTGGTTTAATATGGAATACATTTTCTAATAAATTATTATCTCTAGCATACATAAATGCAAATACAAATAATACAGCCACTATTAAAAATAATACTAAAGTCTTTACAATACCATATAAAAATGAATGATCTTTCTTTTCTTTTAGTATTTTTTCTTTATTAATTTTATCCTTATTACCTTCAACAAAACTAATATCTATACTTTCAGCATCATTAATTCTATCTTCAGTAACTCTAATTCTTGTAGTGTCGTCACTTACTTTTTTAGTCTTTTTAACTGCCATACTACCAACCTCACTTATTAGAATTATACCAAAAAAATAGAAAGTATTCTATACTTTCTATATATTTCCAGTAATTAAATTTACTATATTATTTTTATATAAATCAATCAAACTAAGTTTATCCACATCTCTATCACTAATAAGTTCACCAGTACTAATAATTTTATCTTTAGATTTAACTATTATTTTACCTAATACTTCTCCTTTATTTATAGGAATACTTATCTTATTTAACTTAATCTCATAATTATATTTATCATTAGAATCAATATCTTCTACTACATTTAAATTCTCTTTTAGTATTAAATTAATACTCTCATTAGACTTATCTAATAAAATATTTTTAACAATACTATTCTTTTTCTTTAGAGTTTTTAACTTAGTATTATTAAATCCATAATCTAATAAATCTATAGTCTCACTATTTCTAATCTTACTGTCTTTCTCTCCTAATACTATACCAATAAGTCTTAAATTATTTCTCATAGTAGTTGCAGCTAGACAGTACCCAGCATCATCAGTATGACCAGTCTTTAGCCCATCAGTACCAGAATACTGACTAATTAATTTATTAGTATTAACTAGCCAAAACTTATTAGACGTGTTTTCCCTTAAATAATCTTCATATATTGAAGAAAACTTAAGTATTTCAGGATGATTAGTAACTAACTCCTTAGCAATCATAACCATATCATAAGCACTAGAAAAATGCCCCTTTTCATCTAACCCAGTACAATTAACAAAATGTGTATGTTTAAGACCTAACTCTTTAACTTTCTTATTCATTCTTTTAACAAACTTTTCTTCACTACCACTAATATATTCAGAGATAGCCACTGTTGCATCATTACCACTGGCTACACTAATACCCTTCATTAAATCCTCTACACTAATCTTTTCACCCTCACTTAAATATATTTGACTACCACCCATATTAGCAGCATTCTTACTAACTGTAACTATATCACTCCATTTAATATTACCCTTTTTCACCTCTTCAAGTACTATTATTTGAGCAACCATCTTAGTTAATGAGGCTACTGAAACTTCCTTATCTTTATCTTTTTCAAATATTATCTTTCCACTAGAAGCTTCTATTAAAATACCACTAGTCGCATTAGGTATTAATTCTTCACCTAATACTCTTATAGGAATACATAATAATATAAGTAAAAATAATAATTTTTTCATTTTATCCTCCTATCATTTTTTATGTAAAGTATGAATATTTTATTCATAATTTGGTAAAAATTTGCTATTATAGAATTAGGGTGATAATATGACTACTGTCAGAAAGATGAGAATAAGAATTAAATGGAAAAATCTTATAACTCTTTTAGCATTCCTATTGCTACTAACATTCGGAATAACAGAATTAATAGTATGTATAGTAAAAGTAGTAAACCCACCTAAAAAAGTAAAAGAAAAACCAGTAGCAGCAAAAAAAATAAATACAAATAAAGAAAATAAACTAAATAAATTAGATAATATTGATAAAGAAATAGATTACTTCAATATGGACTATTTAGATAGATATGTATCATATAAAGAAAGTCATACTGAAATGCCTAATAAACAAGTAATAAAAAACGTTAATATGAATCTAGATACAGAACACTATAAAGATCCAAAAGAAGCAAGGAATAAAAATACTGAAAAAATATTAGTTAATAAATACTATTACTTAGGAAAAGATTATGTACCAAACAACCTAGAAACAATAAGTACAAGATATGCTTTAAGTAATATGAAAATGGTGAAAGAAGCTAAAGAAGCTTTTGAAGAAATGGCTGGTACTGCAAAAAAAGAGAATCTAAATATAGTCGCAATGTCATGTTATAGAAGTTATGATTATCAAGTTAACTTATATAATAAATATGTAAGATCAGATGGACAAGCTGAAGCTGATACTTACTCTGGTCGTCCAGGTCATTCTGAACACCAAACAGGTTTAGCGGTAGATGTCTATAATCAAAAAGAAACATATACAAACTTTGAAAAAACAAAAGAATTTACTTGGATGCAACAACATGCACATGAATATGGATTTATCTTAAGATTCCCAAAAGATAAAGAAAATGAAACAGGATATGTTTATGAATCATGGCACTATAGATATGTAGGAAAAGAAATAGCTAAATACATAAAAGACCATGATATCTCATTTGAAGAATATCATGCAACCATAATAAAAGATTGGTAAAAACCAATCTTTTTTTTAATCATATTTCTTTTTAAAATACTTAAACAAATGATAAAACCCAGTATATATTAACCAAATTAATAATAATAAATTACTAACTTGTACTATAGATAGTATAGTATTATTTTCATATAATAGAGCAGTATCCATTAAATCTATTCCATATTGTGCCCCTAGAGCTATAAAAGACATAAATAAAAAGTATAATATACTAAATACCAAATAATTAATTACTTTCTTAAATGAAGTTAACTTCTTACTAAATAATGTTATTAGTATCATAATAGTTACAAAAACTATTATAAAGAAATAAACTATAGTTGAAGGGAAATATATATAATTCATAATACCTTTTATAAATGAATCTATACATGTTTTAACATAAGTAGTATAACTTAAAAATATACCTATAATAAAACCTATATAAATACCTATAGCTATCATTTGAACTAATGTATTTTTTCTTTTTAAATTAAAAACTAAAATTATAAATAAAAGAAGTGACATAATGAACATTTCTATAGAAAGAAAAGATGAAAATATATATTTAAATATAGTTCCAATCTTATCAATTAAAGACAAATTCATTTTATCACCCTCTTAGCCAACAAGTTCTAAAATATAAACTGTTTGAGAAAAATCATTATCTTTTGTACAAGTAATTAATGTAAGTGTAGTCCTTTCTGTATTTCTACGAATAACTGCAACCCCATTCTTTTCAATATTGTATATATTAACTATTTGATAATCATATCTTCTACCATTATATGTAACATATGCATGATCTCCTATACCTAGCATCCAAAGATATGCAAAATATGAAATATATGCATCTCCAGAATGTGCCATCAATATAAGATTACCTTTATCTACATCAGGAAGATTGCTTCCTCCTATCATAGTTACATTATATTGTATATTGTTATATTTAGAATCAATATTATAGAACCCTCTTTTTAATCCAATTCTTGGTATTTCTAGTACACCCAAATATTTACTATAATCGATTACGTAATTATTATTATCTTCTTTTTTTTCTACTTTTTCTACTATAGGTACATCTTCTACAACTGTCTTTTCAACTACGACTTCATCACTACTAGTATCATCCATCATAGCAATTCGCATTTCTTCATACACGTCACTTCTCATTCTTGAGAGATAACTCCATGATAGAGTGATAATACCTATAAAAATAAAGAAAGAGCCAATTATTAAGACATGGCTCTTCTTAATTCTATTGTTTAACTTGAACAGGTTTAGCATTCGCATAAACAATACCAACACCACATAATAATACGATTAAACCAATAAAGTAAATTGTTTGAACTGTATTCATACCTGTATCATCAGTACCTACGAATTGAACATCAGTACCTTTTGAAATTACTTTTTCGCCTGCTTTTACAAATACTACTTTTTGTTTGTTAGCAGTAGCTGCATCATAATATTTTCCTTCTAATGTAGAGAATGTTGCATCAATTGTTACAACTACTTTTTGAACATCTTTTGTAACTTTATCAGCAGGAATTCTTACATAGAATTTAGTTCCTGTAGGAATTGTTTCTGGTAATTCTTTAAGATCTTCACCAACTGCTTTAGCTCCTTCAATTCCACTTAACTTAATTTTATAATTCTTTAATGCACTTGATGGATCACCAGTAACTGTAATTAATGATGAAAGATAGAATTTCTTATCATCAGTTATTGACATTTCATCACTTGCTTTTGAAACACTTAGTATAGCTACATCAGTAGCGTTCTTAGCATCTGCAACTAATTTCTTAATATATGTATCATATAAATTAGCCCCGCTATAAACATCAGCATAATCTGTACCATTAGCAGCATACATTGTTAATTTTGTTGCTCCTTTAATTCCATTTATTTCTTCTGTTGAAAGATAGTTAGGAGATGTTGCTTGAGTAGCAGTAGAATCTTTTTCATATAAATACATCCAAATAGCTGCTTGTGTAACCCAACTTTCAACATATTTAGCATTAGCTCCTGTTACATTAGTAACTGCAACACCGTTTGCATAACTGTTATTTAATAAATATAGTAGTCCATAATCATTTATATCTTCACCAGAACTATATGTTCCACCTACTTCAGGATCAACATGATGTTGTACACAGAATATTGGCTTAGATGCATCATTATTTGCTACATACATTGGAACATTAAATTTATTTGCATTTGTAGTATCACTTCCAACTACTCTATCACCATTATTTAATAGAGAGAATGTGAAAGAATTTGGTAATTCTTCTACTACATCAGCAGCATAACTTACACCAGTTTTTTGAATTACTGATAAACCAGTCATTGCAACTGTTGCTACAAAGAATATAGCTACTGCAAATGATAATACAACAGATATATCCCAAATACCTTGTTTACCTTTCTTATTATTGTCTTCCATATAAAATTTTTCCACGATTTTATCACCTTACCTTATACTTGTATTATACCATAATTTCAATATTTTCAAACATTTTTTTATTTTATTGTAAATATTTCGTCAACATTAATAGTTGGAATTGTTCTATTTACGTAAAGAGTAGCAAGAACATCACCTTTTTTAACTTCTTCACCAACTAATTTATTTAATTTAACCCCAACAGTATAATCTATCTTATCTTTTATATTTAGTTTACCAGCACCTAACCCTAAAGATAACTTTCCAATTTCTAAGGCATTTATAGCTTTTAAAGTACCATTTTTATTAGCTTTTATACTGTATTTTCTATTACTTACTTTTAAACTCTTAATATCTCCACCTTGAGCCTCAACCAATTCAATAAATTTATTATATGCACTACCATCATTAATACTATTAATTACCTTAGATTTAGCTTCTTCTTTAGAAATATTAAGCCCCATACTAACCATTTCACTAGCAAGATCTATACATAAATCTACAAAACTATTAGATTTTTCTTCTCCTTTTAACACGTCAATTGCCTCTAATACCTCTAAACTATTACCAACACTATATCCCAAAGGAGTATTCATATCACTAATAATACATCTAACTTCTTTATCATATATCTTACCTATTTTTATCATTAAATCACTAAGTTCTTTAGCCTTTTCCTTAGTATCAATAAGTGCCCCATTACCTACTTTAATATCTATAAGTATTTTATCAGCACCACTAGCTATTTTCTTACTCATGATAGATGAAGCTACTAAAGGAATAGATTTAACTGTACTAGTAACATCTCTTAAAGCATAAATAACTTTATCCATAGGAACCAAGTCATGAGTTTGCCCAGTAATTACAATACCTATATCTTTTACTTGTTTAACAATTTCTTTTTCACTTAAACCAACATTATATCCTTTAATACTCTCTAGTTTATCAATAGTACCTCCAGTATAACCAAGTCCTCTTCCACTCATCTTAATAACTGGAATACCCAAACTAGCAACTATAGGAGCAATAACTAAAGTAGTTTTATCCCCTATTCCACCAGTAGAATGTTTATCTACTTTAATACCATCTATATTAGAAAACTCTAAACAATCACCACTATCTATAAATATCTTAGTTAAAGCAAATACCTCTTCATTAGTCATCCCATTAATACAAACAGCCATCAAAAAAGCAGACATCTGATAGTCGCAAATGTCCCCATTTAAATAACCATTAAAGAAATAATCTAATTCCTTATAACTTAATTCTTTGCCTAACCTCTTTTTATCAATTATATCTAGTATCATATAAGTTCCTTCCTAAATATATCGGATTCCCTCTTAACAAACCCACATTTTTCATATAATTTATGAGCTTCTACTCTAGTCCATCTACAAGTTAATTGTAAATACATTCCACCGCAATGTCTTGCATATTCTTCTGCATAATCCATCATTTTTTCACCAACACCATAACCCCTATAATCTTTAACTACGCAAATATAATCTATAACATAGTAATGTTTATTTCTAATAGGATTTAATACTTTAGTAAGAAGCAAATATCCAACTACTCTACCATTACATTCAGCAACTACTTCATGAAAATTAGGATTCTCAGAAATATCAATCTTTTTCAATCTATGAAAAGCCTCATAAAGTATAGCATTTACACCATCTAAATCATGTTTTTCATACTCTCTTACTTTTATTTCCATATTAACACCTACTTTTATTAAAGTATACCACATTAAATCAAACAAAAAAAGTCAATTTATTGACTTTTTCTAATCTATTTATTAATTGAACCCATCAATTCATCTGCTGATTTCTCATTAGCTTTTTGTCTTAATTCACGTAATAATTCCTTAGCTTCCATTTCTTCGTTATTTGAATTAACTACTGGCATACCAGAAAAATCCCATAAAACAACTTTTCTATCAACACCTGAAAGATATTTACCATATTCTTTTAATAATCCATTTAAATCAGTTTTTTCTCCACCTACATATAAATCAGCATCTATCTTTTTACCACTTAAATTTCTATCTTGTTCCATAGCTGCCTTTATTATATTAAAGTCCGTATATAATCTTTCACCTAATTCATTAACCTTATCAGTAGTAATTCCTTGATCATCCATAATATTGGCTGCTTTTCTAAACCTTTGAGATAAAACCATATATAATGTTTCATCAGGAATAGTCGCAACTAATCTAGGTATTTCTTTAGGATTTACACTAGTTGATAAAGTTAATCCTCGCATTATCTCAATCGCAGCTTCATCATCTGTACCATATGTATCTTTTCTAGGAGCAGTAAAATTAACACCAAATTCATCATATACCGCTTGAATTTCAGTTCTATTTGGATCATATTCTCCTATTAATTCTGGTGGATGATATCCAATTTCTCCATATCCTCCTGCTTCAAATGACGCTCTTTGTTCCATAGTTCTTGATGGATCAT
>CAMOXZ010000045.1 GCA_946629545.1 uncultured Caryophanales bacterium
AAATGTTTTTCTGAATTGTCTTTCGTTTACTCCATACATGAAACGAACTTTTTGTTTTTCTTTTAATTGAGTTCCATAGTCAGATAATTTACCTTTACGGTCATTACCATGTTGACCAGGTCCATATGGACGACGAGCTAATTCTTTACCAGTTTCAGCAACTGAGAAACCAACACGACGAGCTTGTTTATAACTTGATCCTGTATATCTTGACATAATATTTCTCCTTTCCTTTATTACAAAGTCTTGAAGGGTTTAGTCATATCTTAGGGAGTTTTTCTTTCACTAAACAGCTAATCGCTACTTTTAATTGAAAAACACTTTAAAATATTCTAAACCTGCTGTTTCAGGAATTTGCACTATTAATTATATTGTAAAAACGTTGATAAGTCAAGAAATTGTTTGTTTTTTAGGTTTTTTTTCGTAAAATGTAGAAAAATGTAGGGTATATATGATAAAATAATGTTTAGAATAGAGGTGAAGGCATGCAAGGACAATTTCTTATTATAGGATCAGCTGTAGTTATTGCACTGATTATTGTTATTGTGATACTTCATTTAGTTAGGAAAGCAGAATTAAAGTATTATCATAATAAAGTTAAAAACTTAGAGATAGAACGTAATATGATTGCTTCTACTCCAGTATTATTAGAACTTTCTAAAGTTGAGCCAATTATTAAAAACGATAAAATGGAAGAAAAGTATAATAAATGGCAAGAGAAGTTTGAAGATATTAAAACTAGAAGATTAACAGTAATTGATGATATGCTTATAGACTTAGATATCTATGTAGATAAAAGAGATTATAAGAATTGTGGATATCGAATTGCTTCTACAGAAATAGAAATCTATAAAGTTAGAGAAGCAGCTGAACACTTACTTGAAGAAATAAAAGATATAACATTAAGTGAAGAAAAATATCGTGCTATAGTTACTAAGTTAAAAGCCAAGTATAGAAGTTTAACTAAAGAGTATCAAGATCATAAAGAGTTATATGATTTTATGCAGGAACCAATTGAATTACAATTAGAAAATATAGAAAAAAGATTCTTAGACTTTGAAAAAGTCATGGAAGATAATGATTATAGTGAAGTAGTTAATATATGTAAGGCTCTTGATACTATGATAGATCATATGGATATAATTATTAGTGAAATGCCAGATATATTATTAATGACTCAAAAGATTATTCCAAATAGAATGAATGATGTTTCTAATACACATAAAGAGATGGTTAATGAAGGTTATGTCTTAGATTATTTAAATATTGATTATAATATCGAAGAATCTAAGAAGAATATAGAAAAGATAATGGATAAAGTAAAAGTACTTAATCTAGAAGGAGCAATGTTTGATTTAAAAACAATGCTTGAGTACTATGATTCATTATTTGTAGATTTTGAGAAAGAAAGATTGTCTAGAAAAGTATATGAAGAAAATGTAAGTAGTTTCTATACTAAGTTAGAGAAAACCAATTCATTAGTTAATGATGTTTATAATCAATTACCTGATATTAAGAATATGTATGATTTAAATGATGAAGATATATCTATAATTGATGAAGTTAATAAGACATTGGTAGTTATAAATGATGACTATAAGAAAATGATTGCTAAAGATGATTCTAAATCTACTCCATACTCAGTATTGAATGAAGAAGTAGATAGTTTAACTAATAGACTTACTATTATGGAAGATGATTTTGATAAAGCATTAAAATCTCTGGGTAATATGTATGATGATGAGTTAAGAGCTAGAGAACAGTTAGAAGAAATAGAAGGTTTCTTAAAGACTTGTAAGAATGAAATTAGAAGTTATAAGTTACCTGTTATTACTGATAATTATTATGTACAACTTAGAGAAGCTAATGATGCAATAGTTGAAGTAATAAGGGAATTAGAAAAGAAACCTATAGTTATTAAAGTATTAAATACTAGAGTTGATACAGCGAGAGATTTAGTATTAAAACTATATAATACAACTATGAGTATGGTTAAAACTGCTAAGATGGCGGAAATGGTAATAGTATATGGTAATAGATATCGAAACAGTATTGAAGAGGTTGATAAAGAACTAAGTGATGCTGAAAAGATGTTTTATAAAGGAAATTATAAAGAGGCATTGGATATATCTATTAAAGCTACTTCAAAAGTAGATGAAAAAATTTATAGAAAGTTGGTAAGTGTATATGAAAAATAATAAAGGAATAGGAAGATATGAATTATTAACAATGATAGTAATTGCAGCTATAGCTTTTTGCTTAGTATTATGGTATTTTATAGGAGTTGCTAATAAAGAAAAGTATACTACTATGAGAAAGGATGCTGCTAGTTTCAATCAAGCAGTTCTTACTAATGCTAATAGTTTTAATAATGATAGAGTTATTTATTTAGGACAATTAATAACAGGTGGTTATATTGGTGAAATAAAAAATCCATTTACTGGTAAACCTTGTTCTGCTTCAGAATCTAAAGTTGAAATGGAAAATGGTAAATCAAAAACTACATTAAGATGTGGGGAATATTTAATAGATGCATTTAGAATTACTAATGACTTTAAAAATATTCCTATATATAAAGTTACAGAATGGACAGAAACTAAACCTAAAGGTAAATATGATGAAAAAGTTTTATATAACTGTTTAGATGGTGGAAAAGAAAAATATGATGAATATGTAGAAGAACCATATTTTGTAGCAGTTATTAATAATGACTATGGAAGTAATCATTATAGTGCTAGTACTATAAGAAATGAATGTGTTGTAGTTAAAAAGACATTCTATCGTACTAAGAAATTAATAAAATAAACAACTTCGGTTGTTTTTTTTATGGGAATTTGCTAAAATATGTGCGTGGTGATTTTATGGATAGAGTTATATTAATTAAATATGGTGAATTATCTACTAAGAAAGCTAATCGTAATTTCTTTATAAATACTTTATATAAGAATTTAAAGAATAAGTTATTAGGATATGAAGTAAAGATTCATAAAGATAGAGCTAGAATGTATATAGAATTTTTAGAGAAAGACTTAGATTCTATTAAGAATATTGTATCTCGTGTATTTGGTATACATACTTATCATATTGCTTATATAGTTGATACTCTAGATAGTATTATTCAAGATAAAGTACTTAGTAGTGTTAAAGAACTTGATTTCAAGACTTTTAAAATAGAGACTAAAAGAAGTGATAAGAGTTTTCCTATTCATAGTCAAGATTATAATAGAGTATTAGGGGGATTAATACTTAAGAATATTGATGGAGTTAGTGTTGATGTTCATAATCCTGATTTATGGATTACTGTGGAGATAAGAGAAAAGAGTAGTTTTATATACTTTAATTCATATAAAGGATCTGGTGGATATCCAGTAGGTACTCAATCTAAAGGTATGTTGATGCTTAGTGGGGGAATTGATTCACCAGTAGCAGGATATCTTGCTATGAAGAGGGGAATGACTCTTGATGCAGTATATTTTGAAGCTATGCCTCATACTAGTATAGAAGCTCGTAATAAAGTTATTACTTTATGTAGAAAACTTGCTAATTATACTGATCATATTAATTTACATATAATTAATTTTACTCCTATACAAGAAGAAATATATAAGAACTGTAGGGAAGATTACATGATTACTATAATGAGAAGAATGATGTATAGAATCATGGATAAGTTATGTAAGAAATATAAAGGTTTAGTTATAGTAAATGGAGAAAGTGTAGGACAAGTTGCTTCCCAAACATTAACTAGTATGAATGTTATTAATAGTGTTACTAATTTACCAGTAATTAGACCAGTAGCTTGTTTTGATAAGTTAGAAATAATGGATATTGCTAGAAACATAGATACATATGAAACTAGTATTATTCCATATGAAGATTGTTGTACTGTGTTTGTTCCAAAACACCCTGCAATTAATCCTAAATTAGGTATAGCTATAGCTGAAGAAAATAAATTTAATTATGAGAGTATGTTAGATACTGCAGTAGAAAGTTTAAATACTATAGTTATTACTAGTACTGAAGAAAATAAGTTTAGTGATTTATTATAAAATAAAAAACAAGGTTAAACCTTGTTTTTTTATAGACTATTAAATGATCTTTCAGAAAATTCTGCTACTTCTTTTAGAGAAGTATAATATTTCTTTATAGAAGTTATTCTATCTTTTAAATATTGAATAGTTGCTTCTATTTGTTGTGTTTTTTCAATATCTACTTTATTTGCTGTTTCATCATATAGTTTTTCAAGCTTTTGTATTAAAGCATTATATCTATCAATCATTTCTTCAAAATCATCTGGGTTTTTCATTGGTTTACTACGAAGTTCATCATATTCCATATCTAATAAATCAACATTTCTTTTTCTTTTGTCATATTCATCTTCAAAATATCTGTTGAAAGTTTCTTTTCTTTGGTCCATATCATAGTTAGCAATACTTTCTCTTGCTTCTAAGCCAACCTTACCAATTTTAGCAATATCATCTAAAAATGCTTGAATATCTTCAATATCGTCTGGATCTTCATATTTATCTAGTATTTCATATAGTTCTGCAGTAGCTTTTGTTCTTTTAGTAACATCGTCTAATGCTAATGTAACCAATATGCTATTCAAGTCTGTACGTAGGTTTGAATTCTTAGCATTAGATGTTATTTGCATATAATCACTTTCTAATATATGATTACCATTCTTCATAGTTACAAGTCTAGATACTTCTCCAGTTGCTTCTTTTTGAATATCTTCTTCTTTTATTTTATTTTGTTTTTCTTCTTCAACTTTAGTTTCTTGTATTACTTCTTCTTTTTTTACTTCTTGAGTTTTGTTTTCTTCTTGATTGATGTTTTCTTGAGACTTTAGTTTTATATCTTCTTGTTGTTTTTGTTGTGCTAAAAAAGTATTTAGTGCTTGATTTAATTGCTCAACAAGTACAGCATTGTTTGTAGCTTTAGCTTGTTCAATTAATTGTCTTAATTGTTCTTCCATAATACTATTCTCTTATTATAGATTGTAACTATCACTTTCATAATCAACTTGGTGTCTATCAATATCACTTGCTATAGATTCAAAATGACGTATTTCTTTAGTTATATCTTTTATCATATTATCAATTAGGTTAGATTGATCTTTATTTGTTTCTTTTAATTGTTTTAAATCATCTATAACTTTATAGTATTTTTTTACAATAGCATAGAAATCTCCACTATTAAGTGGATATGCCATATTAGCTATTTCTACTTCTTTGGATATTTTCTCTAATTTACTTTTAATACTTTCTAAAGTGATTTCATCTGTTATTTTCTTTTCTTCCATAATACCCTCCATTATTTAAATTATAACATATCTTAAGAATTTCCTATTATTATTTATTGTCATTTGACACGTTATTTGATAAAATATGTATATTGAAAAGGAGAGATAATATGAAATTTTTATGTGTTAATGCTGGAAGTAGTTCTTTAAAATTTCAATTATTTGATATGCCTGAAGAAAAAGTATTAATTAGTGGTTATATTGAAAAAATTGGATTAGAAGATAGTTTCTGGACTACAAAAGTAAATGGAGAAAAAATTAAAGGTGCTAAATACTTAAAGAATCATAATGAAGCTGTTGAAGTATTATTAGATGAATTAGTAAAACATAAAGCAGTTGAATCATTAGATGAGATTAAAGGTGTAGGACATCGTGTATTACATGGAGGAGAAAAATATAGTGATTCAGTATTAATTACTGATGAAGTAATCCAAGATATTAAGGATTTAACTAAATTAGGACCTCTTCATCATCCAGGTAATTTAGCTGGAATTGAAGCTTTAAAAGCAGTATTACCTGATGTACCAATGGTAGCTGTTTATGATACAGCTTTCCACCAAACTATGCCTAAAGAAAACTATATGTATCCAGTACCATACGAATGGTATTTAAAATATGGAGTACGTAAATATGGTTTCCATGGTACTAGTCATAAATACATTACTACAGTTATGAAAGAAAAATTAGGTAGAGAAGATGTTAACTTAATTATTTGCCATATTGGTAGTGGTGCCTCTATTTCTGCTATTAAAGATGGTAAATGTTTTGATACTACAATGGGTATTACTCCACTTGATGGTTTAATGATGGGAACTCGTAGTGGTGCAATCGATCCATCTATCTTAGAATATGTTTGTAAAGAATCTGGTGAAGATATCGGAACTATTACAAATGCATTAAATAAGAAGAGTGGTCTTTTAGGAGTATGTGGATTCTCAGATAATAGAGATGTTGAAAAAGCAGCTTCTGAAGGTGATGAAAGAGCAGTTCTTGCACTTAATATGTATCATGATAGAATAGCTAAATATATAGCTGATTATTATATCGAATTAGGTGGTAAAGTAGATGCTATAGTATTTACTGCTGGTATTGGAGAAAATGGTATTGAATCTCGTGAAGAAATTATTAATAGATTAGCTCCAATAGGATTAGGTATTGATAAAGAAGTTAATAGTACAATAGCTGGTTATAAAGATAAACAAGAAGGTAAGATTAGTTCTAAAGATTCTAAAGTAGATATTTATGTAGTACCTACTAATGAAGAATTAATGATTAT
Source organism: uncultured Caryophanales bacterium (assembly GCA_946629545.1). Taxonomy (GTDB): domain Bacteria; phylum Bacillota_I; class Bacilli_A; order RF39; family UBA660; genus UBA3789. Next base: position 6,582 of record CAMOXZ010000045.1, read on the forward strand.
TAAAGATACTTATAAAATAGTAAATGAAAAATAGGATTATTCCTATTTTTTTATTGAATAAAAGCAAAATATTTACTAAAATATATAGTAGGTGATTAATATGCAGTATCTATTAGTAGCAGCAGTATTACCGGTTTTTCTTTTATGTTTTTTTATATATAAGAAAGATCCTCATCATGAACCAGGTAAACTATTGGCTAAAATATTTGCTTTAGGTTTTTTTAGTGCTATTCCTGTAGTAATTGTTGAAATGATACTTGGTAAATTTTTTCCTACTGATGATGTTTCTAGTTTTATATTAATATTTATAAATGTATTTATTTCAGTGGCAATAGTAGAAGAAGGATTTAAATGGATTGTTACTATGCTATTTGGATATAAGAACAAAGAATTTGATGAAGTATATGACATTATAGTATATGCAGTATTTGCTTCACTTGGTTTTGCTTGTATAGAGAATATATTATATGTAGTTGTTAATGGTATTGGTAATGCTATATTAAGAGCATTTTTATCTATACCTGGACATATGTCTTTTGGTATTATAATGGGTTATTTCTTAGCTCAAGCTAAAGTTGGTAAAATTAATAAACATAGTGGTATATATACTAAGAATATGTTATTTAGTATATTACTTCCTACTATAGCACATACTTTATATGATGCATTCTTATTTTATTCACAATATAATTTATTTAGTATAGTATTATTCTTTATGTTTGATATTGCATTAGTAACAGTATGTTTAATAACAGTAAGTAGAATGTCTAAGATTCAAACTAATTTGGATACTAATCTTAATACTGGTATTATTACAACTACTGAGGCAGGGGAATTAGTATTTACTCCTATTAATAATGTTAATAAAGATATACATTATTGTCCATTATGTGGAAATAATGTAGATGGAGATAATTACTGTTCTAAATGTGGATTTAAAATTAAATAGAGAGAGTTTATTCTTTCTATTTTTTGTTTATTAGTGTATAATATTTATGAAAGTTTAGAAAGAAGGAATTAGTATGAAAATTTTATCTGTAAATGCAGGTAGTAGTTCATTAAAATTTACTTTATTTGAGATGAATGATGAATCTGTTATCGTTAGTGGTGTATTTGATAGAATAGGAATAGATAATAGTTTTTATAAAATTAAATTTAATGGAGAGACAATTAAGGAAGATATAGAACTTCCTACTCATACTGAAGCAGTTAATGTACTTTTAAATAAGTTAATTGATTTAAATATAATTAATTCATATGATGAAATTAAAGGTGTAGGACATAGAATACTACATGGTGGAGAAAAATATTCTGAATCAGTAATTATAAATGATGATGTTATTGAAAGTATTAAAGAATTAATACCATTAGGACCATTGCATCATCCAGG
>CAMOXZ010000046.1 GCA_946629545.1 uncultured Caryophanales bacterium
GGAAATACTACAAACAGTGCTATGAAAGATGCTGAATGTGAAACTGGTTTAATGGTAAGAGTTCCATTATTTATAGAAGAAGGAGAAACTATTATAGTTTCTACTGCAGATTCTAAATATGTATCAAGAGCTTAAGCTCTTTTTTTTTGTTTATTATTTTGTTATAATTTTATTAGGGTGGTAAGATGAAAATTGGTTTATTTATAGATACATTTTATCCTATGATAGATGGAGTAGTTACTGTAGTAGATAATTATGCTAGAATACTTAGTAATTATAAAAATACTGAAGTAGTAGTATTTGCCCCTGATACTGGTAAATATGATGATAGTAAGTTACCTTATAAAGTAGTTAGATGTAAATCTATTAAATTACCTAAATTAGATTATTCTCTTCCTATGCCTAAAATAGATTTAAGATTTTTAAAATCTTTAGATAAATATAATTTAGATATTATACATATACATTCTCCATTTACTATTGGTAGACTTGGAGTAGAGTATGCTAAAAAACATAATATTCCTTTATTTGGAACTATACATAGTCAATTCTATAAAGATTTTTATAGAGCTACTAGAAATAAGTTTATATCTAAAGAATTAACTAAGAATACTATGGATTTATTTAGTAGATGTGATGTTTGCTATACTGTTAATGAAGGTATGAGAGATGTTGTAATTAATGAGTATGGTTTCAAGAATAGACTATTATTAGCTAGAAATGCTACTGATTGGTGTATTGTTGATGATATAGATAAATCTAAAGATAGAATTAAGAAGATGTATGATATAAAGAATGAATATATTTTCTTATTTGTAGGAAGAATTAATAAATTAAAGAATATATTCTTAATATTAGATTCTTTAAATTATATTAAAAATAAAATTAAGTTTAAGATGTTATTTGTAGGAGATGGACAAGATAAGAAAGAACTATCTCTTAAGATAAAGAAATATGGTTTAGAAGATAAAGTAATATTATGTGGTAAATGTAGTGATAGAGAACTTTTAAGGGATTATTATGCTAGTAGTGATTTATTCTTATTTCCTAGTTTATATGATGCTTCTTCAGTAGTACAAATAGAGGCAGCATCTCAAAAGTGTCCAGGATTATTTATAGATGGTAGTGCTACTTCTTCTAGTATAAAGAATAATCATAATGGATTTTTAAGTAGTAATGATTATAAAGAATATGGTAATAAAATTATAGAAATAATTAAAAATAAGGAATATATTTCTGTTAGAGATAATGTTTATAAAGAAATATATTGTACTTGGGATAGTGAAGTAAATAAAGTTTATAAGAAGTATTTAGAGATATTTAATAAGAAAAATAGTGTTTAATTGTGACAAGTAAATATTTAATTATACTTGTATATTAAAGAAATGTAGTATAATAATACTAGAAAGATTGGTGAAATCGATGGCTAAAAGAAAAAGAAAAACAAGAAAGAATAGAATAGAATTATCTGTAGAGATATATGCTTTAATAATAGTAGTTTTAGCTATGATAGGTGCATTTAAACTTGGACCTGTTGGTAGATTAATTGCATCATTTGGATTATTCGTATCAGGTTCAGTATATATGGTATTTTTAATTCTAATGTTTATAATTGGTTTATATTCTTTTTGGAAAAGAGATTGGCCTGAATTTATATCAACTAAGATGTTAGGATTCTATTTATTTGTAATTGGAGTTCTTACACTTATGCATTGGGAATTTGTTAAAGTTAATGATTTTAATAGTAGTGTAATTTTTAAAGAGACAATGAATGAATTAGTAAAAGGATTTAATAGTTTAATGTCTACTGGTACAATAGGTGATAGTGCTTCAGTAGGTGGTGGACTTATTGGAGGAGTATTCTCAATTCTATTTACTAAGTTATTCTCATATACTGGTATGCAAATAATTACTTGGGTATTTATGGGTGCAGGTATATGTATGTTTACTGGATTCTCTATTGCTGATTTTATAAGAAATAGATTAGATGATGTAAAAGAAAAAGTTGAAAAAGTAGAAGATAAAATAAAAGATGAAGAGAATAAATTATCTGATAAGAAAGTTAAGATTAGTAATGGTAATGAAATAGAAGAGGATAATAAACAAGTAATTAATCCAGAGGAATTAAAGAAGAGTAATCCTATGGAGGCTACTACACCTGTAGTAGAAGAAGTACATGCTAGTAATATGGTTAATCCTTCATATAAATTACCACCATTAGATTTATTAAATAAACCTAAGAATAAGAATAGTGAAGATAATAGTGCTATTGAAGGCAATATTTCTAAATTAGAAAATGTATTAAAGAGTTTTGGAGTTATTGCGAAAGTAGTAGAAGTTCATGTAGGACCTACAGTTTCTCAATATGAATTAGAAATAGCTAGTGGTACAAGAGTTAATAAAATTACTACATTAAGTAGAGAAATAGCTTTAGCTTTATCTAAGAAAGATGTTAGAATTGAAGCTCCTATTCCTGGTAAATCTACAGTAGGAATTGAGTTTGCTAATGATAATCCTAATGCTGTTAGTTTCTACGAAATAATGGATAGTAAGATTATGAAGCAAAATCCTGATAAGACTTTAATGGTACCTCTTGGTAAGAGTATCATGGGAGATATTGGAGTTTGTGAAATTAATAAAATGCCACATATGTTGATTGCTGGTACTACTGGTAGTGGTAAATCAGTTTGTGTTAACGGTATTATTTGTTCAATACTTATGAGAGCTAAACCAGATGAAGTAAAGCTTGCTATGGTAGATCCTAAAGTAGTTGAATTATCTTGTTATAATGGAGTACCTCATTTGATGTGTCCAGTTGTTAGTGATCCTAAGGAAGCATCTATTTTACTTAAGAAAATGGTAAATGAGATGGAAAAAAGATACCATATGTTTGCTAATACTGGTACTAAACAAATTGAAGGATATAATGAATATGTAAGAAGACATAATAAAGCTCATCCTGATGAACAATTAGATAAGATGCCATATATAGTAGTTATTATAGATGAGTTAAGTGATTTAATGATGGTAGCTGCTAAAGAAGTTGAAGATTCTATACTTAGAATTACTCAAAAAGCAAGAGCTGCAGGAATTCATTTAATTGTTGCTACTCAAAGACCTTCTACAGAAGTAATTACTGGTTTAATTAAAGCTAATATTCCTTCTAGAATTTCTTTTGCAGTAGGTAGTGGAATTGATTCAAGAACTATACTTGATCAAACAGGTGCTGAAAAATTACTTGGTAAAGGTGATATGTTATATTTACCAATAGGATTAAATTCACCAATACGTATTCAAGGGTCATTTATTCATGATAATGAAATTCAAAAGATTATTGATTTTGTAAAAGGACAACAAGAAGTTACTTATGATTCAACATTTACTAATCTAGAAGAAGAAAAACATGAAGAAGTTCCTGAGAAGAGTGAAGCTGCAATGGCTAAAGAAGCTAGTGATGATGCTTTATATAATGAAGTAGTAGACTTTGTAGTTAGAACTGGTAAAGCAAGTGCTTCATTGTTACAAAGAAAATTTAAGATAGGTTATAATAAGGCTGCTACTATGATAGATGAATTAGAAGAAAAAGGTATTATAGGACCAGCTACTGGTAATTCTAAACCTAGAGAAGTACTAGTTAAATATAGTGAAAAAAATGAAGAATAAAAAAAAGAACTTTAAGTTCTTTTTTATTTTAAAATAATGGTTTAGTTTCAAATTTTGTTTTCTTTTCAACTGCTTTAATTATTTGAGCTAATATATTTAAAGCAATTTGTTCTGTTTTTCTATCTACATCTCTTAGTGGATTGAATTCTACTAAGTCAAATGAAACTATATCTTTCATATGATTTACTAAGTATTCATTTATTTTCATTGCTTCTTCTTCGTTAATTCCATCGAATTCTGGAATAGATACACCAGGAGCTACATCTGGATCTATTACATCTAAGTCATAGCTTACGTGTATTCCTTTTGTTTTATATCCAGCAATTTCAAATGCTTCATTCATTACAGCTTCTATTCCTTTTTCTTTTATGTCTTCTGTTGAGAATACTGTAACACCAGCATATCTTAAATTATCTTTTTCTTTTTCATCTATACTTCTAGCTCCAACTACTACAGTTCTTGAAGGTTGAACTATTTTACCATTATGGTAACTTCTTAATTCACTACATTTATAACCTGTTACTGCAGCTAATGGAAGACCATGGATATTACCAGTTATTGTTGTTTCAAAAGTATTATAATCTGTGTGAGCATCTATCCAAATAACACCAATATCTGTATTTACTTTAGCACTAGCTAAGATAGAGGCTATTGCTGCTGAATGATCTCCTCCTAGCATAATAGGGAAGTACTCTTCTTTTATTTTTTCTACCATGTTTTTGTATAATTCAGAATTAAATTTTTCTATTTCATATTCATTTTTTCTTCTATCTGAAAGATTACGACTTTTAATAATATCTTTATCTCTTTCAAATAACATAGATTCACCTGTATAGAAAGATTTTAAATCATTCATTAATTGTACTGGACCTAATTGAGCACCATCAATATGCACTCCTAAATCAGTACCAGCTCCAAATATTATTGGTCTCATTATATCACCTTATATAATTTTATCTTAAATCATATTTTATATCAATAAAAACTTTAATTTATTTATTTTTTTTTGTATAATTGATGTAGGTGATAAGATGAAAAAGTTAAATGAATTATATGATGTTGATAGTAATGTAGAAATTACTGGTATTAGTATTAATTCTAAAGAAATAAAAAAAGGTGAATTATTTATCTGTACTAAAGGAGTAACTGCAGATAGACATGATTTTATAGATGAAGCAATAGCTAATGGAGCAAGTGCTATAGTAGTTAGTCATGATGTAGGAGAGAAGTCTGTTCCTATAGTTAAAGTAGAAGATACTAATAAAGAGTTACCTTATTTATGTCAAAGATTTTATGATTATCCAGATAAAAAACTTACTATGATAGGAGTTACTGGTACTGATGGTAAGACTAGTACAACTACAATAATTCAAACTTTAATAGGATCAGATTTATGTGGATATATTGGTACTAATGGTAGAAGTTGTGCTAAATTTACTGGGGATAATCCTAATACTACACCTGATGCTCAAAACTTATATATGTATTTGGATGAATTTGTAGGATATGGTTGTAAGTATGCATCTATTGAAACTAGTAGTGAAGCTTTCTTTAGAGGAAGACTTCAAGCTATGACTTTTGATGTTTCTGCTTATACTAATGTAACTAGTGAACACTTGAATATACATGGTTCTTTTGAAAATTATTTAGATTCTAAGAAGATGTTATTTAGACAAACTAAAGAAGATGGATATTGTATTTTAAATCATGATGATAAGTATTTTGAAGATATGAAGAGTGCATGTAATGGTAAAGTACTAAGTTATGGTTTAGGTTATGATAATGATTTACAAATAGTAGATTTTAAAGTATATCCAGATCATACTGATATTACATTTAAATACTTAGATGAAGAGTTTAAGGTTAATAGTCCTTTAATGGGAGACTTTAATGTATATAATTTAGCATGTGCATTACTTTGTGTATTTGCTTTAGGATATAAATTTGATGAAATTGAATCTAGAATACAAGATATTAAAGTAAGTGGTAGATTAGAATTACTTGATACTGATACGGATTATTATGTAATGGTAGATTATGCTCATACTCCTAATGGTATATCTAATTTATTAAACTTTGTTCATACATTAGATATTAATAGAAGTATAGTTGTTATAGGTCAAGCAGGTGAAAGAGATCCTTATAAGAGACCTAAAGTAGGTAATGCTGTAGTTGAAAATGCAAGTTACGCAATATTTTGTTATGAAGATCCTCGTAGTGAAGATCCTATGGCTATATGTCAAGATATAATTAGTGAGTTAAAAGATAAATATGATAATTATGAAATAGTTATTGATAGAAGTGAAGCTATTCAAAAAGCTGTTGATATGGCAGAAAAAGGTGATATGGTATTAGTACTTGGAAAAGGTAATGAAACATATGAAAAATTAAAGACTGGTACTATTTACTTTAATGATATAGAAGAGGCTTTAAAAGCAGTAAATACACGTAAAGAAAGAGAAGGAATTACTAATTAAATTCCTTTTTTTCTTATTTCATGGTATATTATTTATGGTGATATTATGATTAAAAAGATTATTAAAATATTATTAGTATTAATTATAATGTTTACTATATTTAAATTTTCAGGAGAAAGAGATACTGTATCTACTAAGAGAAGTGATGGGTTAATTATAAGAACTTGTGAGTTTGTATTAGGTAGACAGTTAACTCTTGAAGAAAAAGAAATATATACTGAAAAGTACGTAGTATATGTTAGAAAGACTGCTCATTTTACTTTATATTTTTTATTAGGATTAGCATATATTAGTTTCTTAAAAGAGTTTAATTTGAATGATAAAAAGTTATTAATATATACAATTATATTTGTATTTATATATGCTTGTAGTGATGAGATACATCAATTATTTATACCTGGTAGAAGTGGTGAATTACTTGATGTATTAATTGATACTACTGGTGGAATTTTTTCTAGTTTTATATATACTAGTTTTAGAGTAAGGAGACGATTACATGAATAAGAAGAAACAACTTGCAAAGAATACATTAATTATATTCTTTGGAAGAGTATCTACTCAATTAATATCATTTTTCTTATTACCTTTATATACAGGGTATTTATCTACTAAAGAATATGGTTTAGTTGATTTAATTCAAACTTATGTAACTTTATTAGTACCTATAATTACTTTAGAGTTAGAAATGAGTATCTTTAGATGGTTAGTTGATTCTAGAGGTAAAGAGAAAGATACTAAGAAACTTATTAGTAATAATTTCTTTGTATTATGTGTTAGTTTAACTATATTTAGTATTTTATATGTAATAGTAACTAGTTTTGTTAATATACCATTTAGATGGTTAATACTAGTAGATGTAATTATATGTGTACTTGGAGGTAACTTCTTACAAGTAGCTAGAGGTTTTGGTAAGACACTTGATTATTCTATTAGTTGTATATTAACTGGTTTAACTACTGTAGTAAGTAATATTATATTAATATGTCATTTCCATATGGGTGCTGAAGGTATGATTATATCTATGGCTTTAGCTAATTTTATATGTGGATTGTACTTATTTATTAGATTAAAATTATATAAATTAATTAATTTTAAATTAAAAGATACTAAGTTATTAAAAGAGATGTATAAATATTCTATACCACTTATTCCTAATAGTGTTAGTTGGTGGATAGTTAATGTAAGTGACAGAACTATTATTTCATTTATATTAGGTAGTGGAGCTAATGGATTATATGCTATTAGTAATAAGTTTCCAACTATTATATCTAGTTTAACTGGAGTATTTAATTTGAGTTGGGCTGAATCTGCTGCTCTTCATATAAATAGTAAAGATAGAGATGAATTCTTTAGTGATGTATTTAATACTATTATGAAATTATTCACGAGCTTGGGAGTAGGTATGATTGCTTGTATGCCATTTGTATTCCCATTACTTATTAATACTAAGTATGCTGATGCTTATAACTACATTCCTTATTTAGTACTTGGTAGTGTATTTAATGTAGCAATATGTTTATATAGTCAAGTATATTTAGCTAAGAAGTTATCTAAACAAGTAGCTAGTACTGCAGTACTTGGAGCTATTATTAATATATTAATTAATATAGTATTTATTAAACAAATAGGATTATATGCAGCGGCTATAAGTACTGCTATAAGTTATTTTGTAATGATGTTATATAGACATATTGATTTAAAGAAATATATTAATATAAAAATAAGTAAAGGATTTATTACTAATACAATAATTATATTTACTTATTCTATAATACTTTATTATCAAAATAATTT
>CAMOXZ010000047.1 GCA_946629545.1 uncultured Caryophanales bacterium
GGTTCTTCAACAACTGGAGTTTCTACTACTTCAGTTGTAGGTAATTCTACACTTGATTCTTCTGGAACTACAGGTTCTCCTTGAACTGGTTCTGCGATAACTGGAGCTTCTTCTACTTCAGCTGTAGGTAATTCTACACTTGGTTCTTCTGGAACTACAGGTTCTTCTGGAACTGGTTCTGCGATAACTGGAGCTTCTTCTACTTCAGCTGTAGGTAATTCTACACTTGGTTCTTCTGGAACTACAGGTTCTTCTGGAACTGGTTCTGCGATAACTGGAGCTTCTTCTACTTCAGCTGTAGGTAATTCTACACTTGGTTCTTCTGGAACTACAGATTCTTCTGGAACTGGTTCTGCAATAACTGGAGCTTCTTCTACTTCATCTTTTTGTTCATTTCCATATGAAGCAGCTTTTTCTTCAGCTTCTTTTATTATTGCATCCATTTTTTGTTTATATTCTTCATATAACTTTTCCATATCATATGCTTTTGCTTTTAATTCATCTACCATATTTTCACCACCTATGCGTTTGCTATCCTTTTTAATAATTGTTGAACATTTAACCATTCATTGTCATCAACAATAGCACTTATTTTATAAAGTCCATTATCTATCTTAAACTTAGAAACATAAATAATTTCGTCATCATTAACACCTGTCTTTTCTCCTTTAGAATAAACTAAATACTTATTTTGACCATCTTCACTAACTAAATATGTAACTAACTCTACATCAATAGTGGAATTATCTAAATTTTTTATAGTTATCATTTCTTTTTCTTCCATATGCAATGCTCCTTCTATTCTAATATATATTATACATAAAAAATACTAATAAGTAAACTACTTAAATTGAAACATTAACCATTCTGGTTTAAGTATTAATAATAAACCAATCAATAACATAATAATTCCTCCAATAAGATGAGAATATTTATTATATTTAGTAGAAATACCAGTAATTTTCATAGTAAACATAGCTATAAAGAAAACTATTAAATCATCCAATAAGAAGAATACTATATATATAAATGTATAAAAGAACTTCATAGAATCGCTAACATTATTTAAAGCAAGTAATTCAGTAAATACAAGTGGAAGTCCAGCAGAGCAAGCAAGTTCAACTAAATTAACTGATATTGCAAGTCCAATTACTCCTATTAATGCTAATATAAAACTCTTCTCACTAGTAAACTTACGAATCTTACTAAATATATTCTTACGTTTCTTATCATCTACTACTTCACAACCACCATTTCTTCTACTATTAATATAACTTCTAATATTAATGATAGCTCCTATCAATGCAACAACTGCAATAATATTTCTTACCCAAATAACAGTTGTTATTTTAACTGCTATACTTATCCAAGATAACATAATCAACATATATACAAGTGCTGATGTTATTAAGAATGCTAAACCTAAAGTCCACATTCTTTTTTTATTTTTCATTCCTATTAAAACACTAATTAAGAATAATAATATCCACATAGCACATGGATTAAATCCATCTACTAATCCTATTACTACAGCTGAGCTAATTAAAGAAACCCTTTTTAAATTAACTTCACCTAGTAAAGGAACTTTAATAGTCATTTCTTCATCAGTTTTTTCTTCTTCTTTCTCAAAATCTTCTTTTAGACTATTAGGATCAAACGTATCATTTTTAATATTTTGAACTTGATCAATATAATCATTTTCAGAATAATATTGAATAGCTCTTTCAATCTTACTTCCAGCACTCTCACTATAACCAGTAATTAAAGTGTTCCCAATTACAGTAGTAGGTACATATGAATTATCTACTCCGAAAGATGATTTTACTTTAGTTAAAAACTCTGAATTTTCTTCGTTGTACCAAACTTCATACTTAACTATTTCTAAGTTTTTATATTTACTTTTAATACCATCTAAAAACTCCATTTCAGAAGCACAATGAGGACATCCATCCCCATGAAATAAATATAAAGTTACTTTATTTTCTGCCTTAACTGTTAAAGGTAATAATAAAATAACTAATAATAAACAAAAACTAATTATTTTCTTCAAGTAAAACACCTACTTCTTTTAATTTATTAATAAACTCATCATAACTAAATTCACCAGTTAATCTTAATACTTCTTTTTCTCCATCAAAAACTATAAATACAGGTAATATATCTCCTGGATTATATTTCTTTACTTCTTCTTCATCCATATCATAATCAAGTTCTATTAACTCAATATCTTTATCTTTTAACTTGTTCCAAACTTTATTCATTATTAAACAAGCTCCACACCATATAGCACTAATCTTTACAATCTTCATAATTATCTCCCAAAACTAAGTTTATTTAAACATTCACTAAATGCTTTTATAAACTCATCTATCTCCTCTTTAGTAGTTAAATAAGAAATACTTATTCTTAAACTTCTACTAGCTTTTTCTTTATCATGAGTAACTGCATAAACTGCTTTAGAATAATTACCTGTTGAACATGCAGTTTGTGTAGACACATATACTTCATATTCTTCTAATGCATGTTGCATAACTTCACTCTTAATATTTTTTAAACTAATATTAACTACATGTGGAACACAATAAGAATTACTATTAATATAAATATCTAAATCTTTTAATTTATCTATTAAGTAATCATGTATTTCTACTACATGTTTATATTTTTCTTCATAGTTGTCATAAACAAGTCTTAATGCCTTAGCTATTGAAGCAATTAATGGAGTTGCAGGAGTTCCACTTCTAAATACAGTTGTACTCTTACCACCATGAATTAATGGTTCAATAATTAAACCTTCTCTTTTATAAAGAATTCCAACACCCTTCATACCAAAGAATTTTTGACTAGATATAGAAGCTAAATCTAATAAACTAAAATCGAGTTTTTCCTTACCAATACTTTGAGTAACATCACTATGAAAAATAGTTTTAGGATTCTTTCTAACTATTTTACTAATAGCTTTTAAATCTTGTTTAACCCCTACTTCACTATTAACAGATGAAATAGTAACTAGTACTGTATCATCTCGCAATTTACTATCTAAATCTTCTAAATCAACTAATCCATTTTCATCTAATTTAACAAAGTCTACTTCATAACCTAAACTAGTTAAATAGTTTAATGGAGCTACTATTGATGAATGTTCAAGTTCTGTAGTAATAATATGTTTACCTCTATTAGCATACTTAAAACATACTCCCTTAATAGCTGTATTATTAGACTCACTAGAACCACTAGTATAAATAATTTCACTACTCTTTACTCCTAATATAGAAGCAATTTGATTAGTAGAAGCATCTATTAATTCCTTAGCTTTTACTCCAAGTAAATGTAATGAATTAGGGTTACCAATAAACTCTCTACAAACACGAGAATAAGTCTCAATAACCTCCTCATTAACTGGTGTTGTTGCACTATAATCTAAATAAACCATAATATTCCTTCTTTCAAAGTAATTATAAAATTACACATCATAATTATACAATAAAAAAGAAGTTGAATCACTCAACTTCTAGTTTAGTTTACTTATTTGTATTTTGATAATAATCTCTTTCAGAAATAGTAGAAGAAACATAATCTAAATCTTCATCAACTATATCAGAATCTCCTATTACTTCTTCTATTTCATAAATTACTTCTTTTAAACTGTTACATTCTTTATAAGGAATTTCATATCTTTCTAATATTTCTATCTCATGATTAGTAAGCATCATACCATTAATATTTTGAAAACTACCACTATTAAAATCTAAGTTACTTACTAAACCATCTATATCGTATTCTTTATCCATTATTTACAACTATACCCATAACCTTTTAAAGTCTTCATAAATTCCCCATCAGTATAATCATCACCTACTGTTAATGTAACAACATCACTACTCTTAGTATTAGAATCAATTACTATATTTTTATCTTCAAATTTAATATTCTTTAATAAAACAACTTCATTATTCTTAACACTAATTTCCACAATAATACGATCATCTAAAATACTATAACTAACTTTATCTCCTAGATAACTCAAAGTTCTATCTAAATTATTTTTAATATCAATAATATAACTCTCATCTTTAGTATACTTTTCAGGTAATAAAATTGTCTTAGTAACATCAAGTTTATCTATCTCTTTACCATCTAATGTAGCAACTACTTTTTCTTTTAAAGAAATGCCTGAATCAAAATTATAAGTCTTTTCACATATTACTTCAGTTTGTTTAATTCTCGCAAATAAATATACTATTACAGCTATTATTATAAAAGTAATAATAATAGGTAATCTCATACTCTTTCTACTACTCATATAAACACCTCAACTTAATTATATAATAAAAAAAGTAGTTTTTAAACTACTTTCTTTTATATTCTTTTTCTCTTTCTTTTTTTTCAAGTTCAACTATTCTTTTACCGAATACTTTCTCTTTAGCAAGATCTACATCTTTTTCTTTCATTCTATTATATGCATATTCAATATATGGATTTGCATATAATACTTTTCCATCAGTTGAATCTATTTCAATAATTGCGATACCATTACTTACAAAAGGTATATCTTTAATACCTATTTGAACATAAGCAAAATCAGAAAGTTCTACTAAATCAGCAGTTTCTTCCTCTTTTTCACCATACCACCAATAAGTACATGTTACTTCTTTACCAACATATTCTTTTAAGTGTTTAAACATTTCTAAAGCTTTTGCTTCTTTAGCTTCTCTTTCTTTCATATTATCTCCTATTTTGTTTCTCTTACTTTAATGTGAACTTCTCTTAGTTGCATTTCAGTTACATCGTTAGGAGCACCCATCATTAAGTCAGCACCACTAGCAGTAAGTGGGAATGCAACAGTCTCACGAATTGAATCAGAATCTAATAATAACATTAACATTCTATCAATTCCAGGGGCCATACCAGCATGTGGTGGAGCACCATATTTAAATGCTTCATATAAAGCACTAAATCTCTTTTGAATCTCGTCTTCTCCGTATCCTGCAATTTCAAATGCTTTCTTCATGATTTCAATGTCGTGGTTACGTACTGCTCCACTAGCCATTTCAATACCATTACATACAAAGTCAAATTGATATGCAAGTACTTCTTCAGGTTTCTTAGTAGTTAAAGCTTCCATTCCACCTTGTGGCATACTGAATGGGTTGTGTGTAAAGATATACATTTCATCTTCTTCACTCCACTCAAACATTGGGAAGTCTTTAACGATACAGAAACTAAATTCATTTTTATCAATTAAATCAAGTCTTCTACCTAATTCATCACGAATTAATCCAGCATACTTATAAGCATTACTTCTATCGGCTATAAAGAAGATAACGTCTCCTCCTTCTAGCTTACCAACCTTAATTAAGTCTTGACGCTCGTCATCACTTAAGAACTTATCAATTGGTCCTACAAAAGTCATATCATCATTTACTTTGAAATAACCAATACCAGCAGCCATACCAATACTTTTAGCATAGTCACCTAATTCATTAAACCAAGAGTTTGATTTATCAGCTATTCCTTTAACAACGATACCTTTAACAGTAACACCCTTAAATGGACGGAATGTAGTTTCTTCAAATACTTCACTTAAATCAATTAATTCAAGTGGATTTCTAAGATCAGGTTTATCAGTACCAAATCTTTCCATTGATTCTCTATAACTTAATCTAGGGAAAGATATATCTGTTACTTTTTGACCATCTTTCATAAAGTTTTTAAAAGTATCATGGAATATCTTTTCACCAACAGCTATTACATCATCTTCTGTAGCAAAACTCATTTCTAAGTCTAATTGGTAGAATTCTCCATATAATCTATCACTTCTAGCATCTTCATCTCTGAAACATGGTGCTATTTGGAAGTAATTATCAAATCCACTACACATCAATAATTGTTTAAATTGTTGTGGTGCTTGTGGAAGTGCATAAAACTTACCATGGAACTTTCTACTTGGAACGATAAAGTCACGAGCTCCCTCAGGACTTGATGCAGTTAATATTGGAGTTTGAATTTCTAAGAATCCTTCATCCTTCATTAACTTACGTAAATAATCATATACCTTAGTTCTAAAGATAACATTTTCTTTTACTTTAGGATTTCTTAAATCAAGATATCTATATTTAAGTCTTGTATCTTCAGCTACTTCATGAGAAGTCATTACTTCGAAAGGTAATACATTATTTGCTTTACCAAGTACTTCTAATTCATCTACTAATAATTCAATAGTACCTGTAGAAATACGATTATTGTAATCCTCTTCATTTCTCTTTCTAATAGTTCCAGATAATGTAATACTTGATTCTCTAGTAATACCATCAAATATACTATCATCATTACTAACTACTTGAATAACTCCACTCATATCACGGATATCTACAAATATAACACCACCATGGTCTCTTATATTTTCAACAAATCCAGCAACTCTTACTTTTTCACCAACTAATTTTTCATTTAATTCAGCACACTTATGTGTTCTATATTTATTAACCATTATTTTTTCTCCTCTCTAATTCTTTACTAATTAATTCTCTTGATATATTTGGATTAGCTTGACGATTAGATTTCTTCATAGTTTGTCCTACAAAGAAGTTAACTGCAGACATATTACCATCTTCTACATATTGTCTAACCACTTCAAGATTCTCATCCATAATAGATTGAATTAGTTTCAATAAAGTATCTTCATCATTAATTTGACCCATTCCTTCAGCTTTAACAAGTTCAATTGGATCAGTCTTTTTATCTATAGCTTCATAAAGTAATTTCTTAGCAGCATCCATACTTAATTTATTTTCACTAACTAATTTTATTACATCACTTAGCATCTTAGGAGTAATGAATAATTCATCAATTCCTATTTCTAATTTATTTAATGTACTTAAAATACTAGTAGTAACAAAGTTAACTGATAAAGCTAAATCAGCACCATCTTTTAATACTTCTTCAAAGTAATCTGATATACTTCTAGTTTTTGATAAAACTCCAGCATCATACTCAGTCATTCCATATTCTTGTACATATTTTAAATATCTATCACCTTTTAATTCTGGTAATGATTCTTTTAATTCATCTAATAACTCTTTAGTAACAGGTGTACTAGGTATATTAGGTTCAATAAAGTATTTATAATCTACTGCATCTACTTTTTCTCTCATTGAATATGTTTTTCCATCTTCAGCAATTCTTCTTGTTTCTTGAATTACTTTTCCACCACTTTCAAGTACTTCAGTTTGTCTTTTGATTTCATACTCAATAGCGGCACGTACATTATTAAATGCATTTATATTTTTCATTTCAACTTTAGTACCAAGTTCAGTATCAGTATCTTTCATTAAAGATATATTAACATCACATCTCATTTGACCATAGTTACTTTTAGCTTCACTTACCCCTAGATATAAGAATACATCTCTTAAATCTTCTAAATAAGCTACTGCCTCGTCTGCCGACTCAATACATGGATCAGTAACTATCTCAAGTAGTGGTACTCCACTACGGTTATAATCTATTAATGAATACTTTGGATAATGCTCTAAAGATGCTGTATCTTCTTCTAGATGTA
>CAMOXZ010000048.1 GCA_946629545.1 uncultured Caryophanales bacterium
CTGCTGGTAATAATAAACTAGGTGGAGATGACTTCGATAACAGAATCATTGATTATATCGTAAAAGAATTCAAAAAAGAAAACGGTGTTGACTTATCAAAAGATAAGATGGCAATGCAACGATTAAAAGAAGAAGCTGAAAAAGCTAAAAAGAACTTATCAGGAATGGTAAGTACACAAATTTCTGCTCCATTCATAGCTAAAGGTGATGATGGAGAACCATTACACTTAGATATGGAATTAACAAGAGCTAAATTTGAAGATTTAATTTCTGATTTAGTAGAATCAACTATTGAACCAGTTAAAAAAGCTATTAAAGATGCTAAAATTACTAAGAAAGATATTGATAAAGTAATCTTAGTTGGTGGATCTACTCGTGTACCTTTAGTATATGAAACAGTAACTAAAGAATTAGGAAAAGAACCATCACGTGAAGTTAACCCAGATGAAGCAGTAGCTATGGGTGCTGCTATCCAAGGTGGAGTTTTAGGTGGAGATGTTTCAGGTATCGTATTACTTGATGTTACACCATTATCACTAGGTGTTGAAACATTAGGTGGAGTAATGACTACATTAATCCCAAGAAATACAACAATTCCAACATCAAAATCTGAAGTATTCTCAACTGCTGCAGATAACCAACCAGGTGTTGATATCCATGTATTACAAGGTGATAGACCAATGGCTGCTGACAATAAGACATTAGGAAACTTTAGACTTGATAATATTCCACCAGCACCAAGAGGTGTACCACAAATCGAAGTTAAATTTGATATTGATGCTAATGGTATCGTAAATGTTTCTGCAAAAGATTTAGGAACAGGTAAAGAACAATCTATTACAATTACTGCTTCAACAAACCTAACAGACGAAGAAATCGAAAAGATGAGAAAAGAAGCTGAAGAAAATAAAGAAGCAGATGAAAAGAAGAAAGAAGAAGCCGAAACTAAAAATGAAGCAGAACAATTAGTATTCCAAACAGAAAAAGCAATTAAAGACTTAGGAGATAAAGCAGATAAAAAAGATGTTGAAGAAGCAGAAGACTTAATTAAAGAAGTAAAAGAAGCACTAGATAAAGGTGACATCGATGAAATCAAAGAAAAGAAAGAAAAACTACAAGAAAAAGCTATGGCTTTAGCTACTAAAGTTTATGAAGAAGCTGCAAAAGCACGTCAAGCAGAATCAGCTAATACAGAAGAAGCAAAAGAAGAAGATAAAACTGAAGTAAAAGAAGCAGACGTTTCTGAAGAATAATAAAAAGTAGAAGTTCTATTTAGAACTTCTTACTTTTATGAAAGGATTACTATGATTAAAACTAGAGAAGAAATAAACGAAGAATATAAATGGGATTTAACCACAGTATTTAAGAATGAAGAAGAATTTGAAAAATTCTTTAATGAAACAAAGAAATTAATAGAAGACTTCTTAAAATATGAAAACCATGTAATGGATAATTCTAATACATTATTAGAAGTAATAGAAAAAGATAATGAATTATCAAGAAGAGTAGAAAAACTATATACATATGCAAATATGATAGCAGATCAAGATATATCTAATAATAAAAATCAAGAAAGATTAAGTAAAGTAGTTAATTTATATGAATTAGCTATTAAAAACACATATTTCATTAGACCAGAAATTTTAAAAGTAGATAAAACTACTATAGAAAAATATATTGAAGATAATTCAAAATTAAAAGAATATTCTAAAGTATTAGAAAGAATATATAGATATAAAAATCATACGCTATCTGATGCTGAAGAAAAATTATTATCAAATCTTTCTAAAGTATTTGGTAATCATGATAAAACTTATTCATATCTAAGTGACTCAGATCTTACTTTTGGAACTATTAAAGATGAAGAAGGTAAAGATGTAGAACTTACTGATACTAATTATTCTATATATATTAGAAGTAAGAATAGAAAAGTAAGAGAATCTGCATTTAAAAAATTATATGAAGTATATAAACAATATAAAAATAGTTTTTCTTCATGTCTAGATGGACATATAAAAGAAGAAGTATCAATAGCTAATATACGTAAATATAAAAGTGTATTTGATGAAGCACTATATGCAGATGAATTAAATGAAGATGTATATAATGCATTAAAAGATACTGTTCATGAAAATTTAAATGTATATCAAAAATACTTTAAATTAAAAAAAGAAGTATTAGGTTTAGATGAAATGCATATGTATGATGTATATACTGATTTAATAAAAGATTTTGAAAAAGAATACTCTTTTGATGAAGCAAAAGAAATTATCTTTAAAGCAATAACTCCATTAGGAGAAGAATATAAAAAAGACTTAGAAAGAGCATTTACTGAAAGATGGATAGATATATATCCAAATAAAGGAAAACGTGGTGGAGCTTATTCAGGTGGATCTTATGATACAAATCCATTTGTACTTCTAAATTATCAATCTAAATTAGATGATGTATCTACTATTATTCATGAATTAGGTCATTCTATGCACAGTTTCTATACAAGAAATAATCAACCATACCAATATGGTGATTATCCAATATTTGTAGCTGAAGTAGCTTCAACTACAAATGAAGTAATCCTTGCAAAATATTTAATAGAAAATAGTAAAAATGATAATGAAAAATTAGCTGCAATGAATCATTTATTAGAATTATTTAAAAGTACTATATATCGTCAAACTATGTTTGAAGAATTTGAAAAATATGCTTATGATTTAGTTGAAAATGATGATGTAATTTCAGCAGATAAATTATGTGAAGAATATTTAAGATTAAATAAAGAATACTTTGGAGATAGTGTAGTAGTAGATGATGAAATAAAACACGAATGGGAACGTGTTCCACATTTCTACTATAATTATTATGTATTTAAATATGCTACTAGTCTATCAGCTGCTTGTGATATTGCAATGCGTATTTTAAATAAAGAAAAAGATGCAAAGGAAAACTATTTAAAAATGCTAAAGAGTGGTAATTTCTATTCACCACTAGAAACATTAAAAATAGCTGGCGTTGATATGACAGATAAAAAAGTATATGAAAGTGCTATTAAGATGTTTGATGATACAATAGAGGACTTTAAAGTATTAGTAAAAAAGAATAAAGAAATGAAGTGATTAAATGGATAAAAGAGATTACTATGAGGTATTAGGAATAAAAAAAGGAGCCAGTGAGGCTGAAATAAAAAGTGCCTATCGTAAGAAAGCAAAAGAATTACATCCTGACCTTAATAAAGATGATCCTAAAGCAGAAGATAAATTTAAAGAAGTCCAAGAAGCTTATTCAGTCTTAGGTGATGAAAACAAAAAGAAAATGTATGATCAATTTGGTCATGCAGGAGTAAGTGGTAATGGTCCATCTAATCCATATGCTGGAGCAGGAGGAACATATACTAACTTTGATCCATCTGATTTCGGATTTGGTGATATATTTGATTCCATCTTCGGAGGAATGGGAGGAGGATTTTCACCATTTGGAGGTGGAGGAAGATCTTCTAATAGAGCTACACGAGGTAGTGATATATTAATGCATTTAGATTTAGACTTTGATGAAGCAATTTATGGATGCGAGAAGAAATTCGATTTAGATGTAGTAGAAGACTGTCCCGAGTGTCATGGTAATGGAGGATTTGAAAAAGAAGAATGTTCTACATGTCGTGGTGCAGGAACAGTAACAAAACAACAAAACACAATCTTAGGTTCATTTATGTCTAAAACTACATGCCCTGAATGTAATGGAAAAGGTTATACATATAAAAGAAGATGTAGTGAATGTAATGGTAAAGGTAAAGTAAAAGTAAATAAAAAAATAACTATAAATATACCAGAAGGAATAAATACAGGAGATAGACAAAGATTAAGTGGTAAAGGTAATCCTGGAGTTAATGGTGGAGAAAATGGAGATTTATACATTGAATTTATAGTTAAAAAACATAGATACTTTGAAAGAGATGATAATGATATCTATATAGAAGTACCATTAACATTAACAGAATCTATCTTAGGATGTAAAAAAGAAATACCTACATTATATGGTAATGTAAAAATAAATGTACCTCAAGGTACTAATTCAGGAGATACACAAAGAATAAAGGGTAAGGGTGTAGACAACAAATATAGACATATTAAAGGAGATATGTATTTAATATTTAAAGTATATACTCCTAATAGATTAACAAGAGAACAAAAAGATCTAATAGATAAATTATCTAATACTGAATTAGATACTGAAGAAATAAAAAGATTTAATAAATTTACAAAAGAGAATGAATAATTCTCTTTTTTATTGCATAAATCTTTTATAATTCTTATAATGATTATAGGAGGGTTCATATGAAAGAGTTTAATATTGATAGAATAAATTTAAAGAAAATGGAATTTGGAGAAGTTCCTATAAAACTAATAAGAACAAAGTATAATGATGTAGTAATTAAAGACGGATACTTAGTTGATTTAAATGGTAATAGAATTGGTACTAAAGGAGATATGTATACTAAACTAATTATGGATAAAATACTTCAAGAAGGTTGTTTAGACCATAATCCTAGACCAATATATAAAGATTATTATAAAGATGCTCGCTATTATAAAAATGATTCATTAATAATAACTACAGAAGGAAAAGAAATAGAAGTTGATAAAACAGCAAAAGTAATTGAAAAAGATAATGAAATAGAAGTACATTCAAAAGCACATACAATTAGTGTAAATAATGTAGGTGACATTACATACGATTTATCAAAAGGTGAATCACCAATGACTACACTTCGTCCTATAGCTTTTCAAACTAGTGTAGCTGAAATACTTTGGATTTATCAAATGCAAAGTAATGACTTAGTAGACTTTGATGAATTAATTGGTAAAAACACTTGGGATGCAAATCATATCATCAATAACTGGTGGGAACAATGGGCACTACGTGATCAAGATGGTAATTATGTTTTAAATGAAAAAGGTCATCCAATAATTGGTCATTGTTATGGTGGTACTACTGCCAAATGGAATATGTTATATCATTATGTAATAGATGCAATAAAAGCAAATCCAGATGGAAGAAGAAATATAACTTGTATGTGGCAATTAGATGACTTTGAAAAACCTCATGGTCTAAAACCATGTGCATTCTTAACAGAATGGAATGTAAGACATGGTTGGGATGGAGTAGATTATCTAGATATGAAACTAACACAACGCTCAAGTGACTTTGCAACAGCAGGATGTATTAATCAAATTCAATACGTTGCACTACAATTAATGGTAGCAAGAGAACTAGGTTTAACTCCAGGAACATTCACATGGTCACCTACAAATGTTCAAATATATGATAGACATTTTGTACAATGTATTGAAATGCTAAATAGAAATCCAGTAAATTGTGATGCAACTATTAAACTAAAAGAAGAGGCTAAAGAATTTAAGAATATGAAAAAAGAAGACATTTATGTAGATGATTGTCCTAAAGAATTTATTAAAAAATTAAATCCAAAATTTAAGTTTCAATTAGGTATATAAAAAGAGTAAAAAACTCTTTTTATTTTTTTATTAATTTGTTATACTAATATATATAATAGAGGTGTCGTATGAAAAAAAGAGGGTTTACATTAGTCGAATTATTAGTAGTAATTGTAATACTAGGTATAGTAGCAGGATTATCAATACCATTAATTCGAAATTTAACAGTAGCATTTGATAAAAGAAAATATGAAAGTTATGCAGATAGCGTATTATATGCAGCAAAACTATATAATGATTCATATAGTGAAGATTTATTTGGACATAATGAATATGGTTGTTGCTACATAACATATGATGATTTAGAAGAAAAAAATCTAATAAAAGATATAGAAGTAGAAGGAATGTCATGTAATAGTGATATGACATATGTAAGAGTAAATAAACAAAAAGACAAAGTTTCATATACACCATATGTATCATGCGGAAAGAAATCAAATGGAGCAGCAAGTGAAATTAGTTTGAGTATACCAAAAGAAGTACCTGAAAAAGACATAATTGCATGTACATGTACAAATGAACCAAATATATCAATAACAGCCGATACAAGTGAAGCACCAGAAGAAATAAAGAAGAATAGAAAGAAAACAAAAGTAACATTAACATCAGGAACAGGAATAGGAAGCAAAATCGTAATATATACAAAATGGAGTAGAACATGGAATAACTATGAAGATGAGGGATTTGAAAAACTAGATTTTAAAGTAATAGATAATCAAGAAAAAATATTAGAAACAAGTTCTGTACAAACAACATCAAATGAAATACTAACTCCTCCAGCAGATGGAGAATATTACTTAATAATAAGAGTGGATTACCTAGAAGACTTATATGGAAATAAATGGAAAAATACACAATCAGATGATCCAAATAGTAAATACATCACAATAATGCCACCATTCGTAATAACTGGATATGAAGATTTATCAGATATAAGTTTAATAATAGGTAATGAAACATATGATAAAACAAAGAAAATATATAATTGGACAAAAGAAGATATAAAACTACACATTAAATCTACAGCCTTTACAAATATTACTGGTTTTTGGGCAACAACAAATCCAGGTGATGCAGTATGGCCACAAATAGAAGATGTAGAACTAGGAAAAACAGAAGTTGAATTTGACAAATGGTTTAGAGGAGATACACAAAAATCACAATACTTTGTAAGAGCATGTGATGAAGAAGGAAACTGTATAGAAAAAAACACATGGGTACAAATAGATAAATTGCCACCAACATTAAATATAGTTAAAAATTCTTCTTCAGGAAAATGGACCAAAGATGATGTAACGATAGGTGTTGAAGCTACAGATAAACATTCAGGTATTGATAAATACTTGTATTCATATATAAGTAATCCAACTAAAATAGGTGAGGACCCTGCAAGTACATGGGTAGAAATACCAGCAGTAACAGATAATAGAAAGTGTTTAAGTGCCACAGGTAAAAATGTTAGTGCTTGTGGGGTACAAACATTTAGTATAAATGATGGCGAAGTATTAAATAAGACAATATATATAACAGTAGTTGATAAAGCAGGTAACTATTCTAATATTGTTCATACTGAAGTAAAACAAGATAGAACTGTGCCAACAATAACTTCAGTAGATAATCCATATAATGATAAATGGATAAATAAAAAATTTACTGTAGTAATAAAAGCCACTGATACAGGATCAGGAATAAACAAGTATTATTGGTCAAATAGTTCAAACGCAAAACCAGAAACTTCAACTTATTGGGGACAATTAACAGAATGTGGTACAGGAAAAACAACATGTAATTCATCATGGTCAAAACAAAGAAACGACACAATATACTTAAAAGTATGTGATGTAGTAGGAAATTGTTCAAATAGAAGTTATACAAAAATTAAGATTGATACTACTAAACCAA
>CAMOXZ010000049.1 GCA_946629545.1 uncultured Caryophanales bacterium
TATGTGAACCTGAACAATCTATGGAATGGTATGAAAAAATGTGGAAACTTACTGTTGATTTATTTAGAAATTTTGATATTCCAGTAAGACAATTAGAATGTTGTAGTGGAGATTTAGCTGATTTAAAAGTTAAATCATGTGATATTGAAGCATGGTCTCCTCGTCAACAAAAATACTTTGAAATAGGAAGTTGTAGTACATTAGGAGATGCACAAGCAAGAAGATTAGGAATTCGTGCTAAAGGAGATAATGGTACATATTACTTACATACATTAAATAATACAGTAGTAGCTACTCCTCGTGGATTAATTGCATTAATTGAAAATAATTATTGTGAGGATGGAAGTATTAAGATACCAAAAGTATTACAACCATATATGGGTGGTAAAGAAAAAATAGTTCCTAAGAAATAGAGGTTAAAATGTTAGGTATATTAATGTTAATAGGAGGTATTGTTCTACTAGTAGGAGTAATTGCTGTAGTATCAGTATTCTTATATTTTAAAATTAAACTAAGAAGAACATTAGATGATGCTGGATTTAAAGGACAAAGTATAGGTGATATCATTAGAGAGGCTCGTTTACAAGATGAAGTAGAGCCTAAGAGTTTAGCTAGTATGGATAGAATCTATTTAAGTCAAATAAAAGAAGATTTTCCAGGTATTAATATAAGTGAGATTAAAAGACAAGCTGAAGAAGTTATTTTAGACTGCTATAGATGTGTTGAAATAAATGATAGTAAGAAACTTAAAGGTAAAATTAAGAGTTTTGTTGATAAAATGATTAGTGAGTATGAGGGTAAGAATGTTAAGTTTGAGAACTTTAAAATTCATAACACTGTACTTTCTAATTATAAAAAAGATGGTAAGACTGCAAGTATATTTTTTGCTTCTGCTTATGAATATGATTTAAGAGTAGATGGTAAAGGTAAAAAGATACAAGATAGGGCTAAAGTAGAGTTTATTTATGTACTTGATGAAGCAGAGTTAAGTGATAAACAAAATGTTATAGATATTCATTGTCCTAATTGTAATAGTCCTATTACTAATTTAGGTAACCATAGATGTAGTTATTGTGGTACTGCTGTGGTATTAGTATTAGGTAGAGTATTTGCTTGTAATGATATTAAAAGGTACTAAAAATATATACAAAATGCGTAAAATATGGTATAATCCATTTATAAATTAATTTTAGATAGGAGATGTATTATGGGATTAATTAAAGCTGCTGTAGATTCTGTAAAAAGTACTCTACACGATCAATGGAAAGATTATATTAAATGTGATGATCTAGGAAATAATATTTTAATGAAGAAAGTAACTACTCCAAATGGTATTATTTCAAAAGATAGTGCAATTCAAGTTGCACCTGGACAAATCGCTGTAATATTCCAAAGTGGACAAATTTTAGATGCTACTGCTGAAGAAGGAATTTATACATTTGATCAATCAAGTTCACCAACTTTCTTTGCTGGACAATTTGGTGAAGTATTTAAAGAAATGTGGACACGTTTCGTTTATAATGGAGGAACTAGTAAGGAACAAGCTGTATTCTTTATCAATGCTAAAGAAATTATTGATAATAAGTTTGGAACACCTGCACCAATTCCATTCCAAGATTGGTCTCATCCAATTCCAAATCAAATGACTGGAAGTATTACTCCTTTAAGAGTAGAAGTTAAATGTTTTGGTAAATATACTTTTGTTATTAGTGATCCTGCTACATTTATGAGTAAGATTGCTGGTACTGCTGATGTATATACAAAAGAAGATATTACTGAACAAATGAGAAGTGAAGTTATTGGAGTATTCCAAAACGTATTAAATGAATTAGGTAATAGTGAACATAAAGTTCCAGTACTTGAATTACCTAGTGCTACAGATGAAATCAAAACAATGATGGATGAAAAAACATTCGATCAACAAATTAAAGAACGTGGTATGAGTATCAAAGGTTTTGTTGTTGAATCAGTAACATTAGATGAAGAATCTAATAAGAAGATCGACAATTACGAACTTGCTGGAAATACTGCAATGCAACGTGGAAAACTTGTTGGATCTTATGGAGATGCTGTTGTTGATGCTGCAAACAATGCTAATGGAGCTGCAAATGGTCTATTTGGTGTTGGTATGATGAATATGGCATCAGGTGGAGTTCTAGGTGGTGCTGCTATGGGAGCATTCCAAGATGGAAATGGTGCTCAAGCTGCTCCAAATGGATACTGTACTAAATGTGGTTCACCATTAACTGGTCCATTCTGTGCTAAGTGTGGAACTAAAGCAGGAGAATAATAAATAATAAAAGATGCTTAGGCATCTTTTTTGTTTATACAATTTATTTATTGCTACTTATAATTGTATAGGTTTTTGTTGTTGACAATATAGTATTTTCTTTATATATCAATGCTTTCCGAGTAATAAAAATTTTTTATAACTGTCGAATATTGTTGTTTGACAGTTATTTTGTTTATTGCTAGAATAGTGAATTGTCCCGTGTAAAGAGGTGTAATTTATGAATAATGAAATATACGAAAAGACTAAAGAGGACCCGACCCTGATATTTACTTATATTAGAAGAGGTAATTATGAATTAGCATATGAGTTAGTTGATAAGAATATAGTTAGTATTAATACATTAGATTCTATAGGAAATGATGTAATGACTAAATTATTAAAAGCTAAACAATATGAATATGTAATTCAATTAATGAAAAAAAGAAATTGGAATGTTAATAATCAAAATGATGAAGGTAATACTTTTGGTCATATTTTAGCTATGGATAATTCTCCTATGGCTGTTAAAGTAGTAGAAGCATTAACTAAGAAGAGTAATTATATTCCTAATCTAAAAAATAAGAAACATGAAACTGCTATGGATATAGCTCTTAATAATAATTATTTATGTACTGCATTTAAATTATTAGAAGATAAGAGATTTAATGAAATAGATTTCTCTTCATTTATGAATTTAATAATGACTAGTATAGAAAATAAATATTATGGTAAGTATTCTAAACTTAATAATTTAGAAATAATAGTAGATAGTTTAGAGAAAAAAGAACTTGAAGGAACTATGAAAGATTTAATTAATAATATAATTGATAATCTAGATAGTATTAAGATTGATATAATGCATAATAGAAATTATACTATGGAATCTATTATTAGTAATTATGCATAGAGCTTAGGCTCTTTTTTTATTGTATTATTTTTATTTTTTTGTTAAAATAAGTGAGAATGAATGGAGGGATACTATGCGTATACCTGATTTTAATGAAGCTAGAACTAGAGATAAAAGAGAGTATAAGAGATTAGACTTTGAATTAGATAAAGATGTTTTAGGTAAATACTCTGGTAAAAAGTATTTTATTAAGACTTATGGTTGTCAGATGAATGAGCATGACAGTGAAGTAATAGGAGCTTTATTAGAGAAGTTAGGGTTTGAAGCTGTTGATGATTATTTAAAAGCAGACTTAGTAATATTAAATACTTGTAGCATTAGAGAAAATGCTCATAATAAAGCATTTGGTATGTTAGGTAGACTAAAACATTTACGTAATGAAAAGAAAGATTTAATTATAGGTCTTTGTGGATGTATGGCTCAAGAGGCTAGTGTAGTTGAAGAAATACTAAGAGATTATAAATTTGTTAATTTTGTATTTGGTACTCATAATATGCATGAACTTCCTAAGATATTAGATAGAGCTATAGAAGAAAATCAACAACAAATAGAAGTTTATTCTAGAGAAGGTGATTTATATGAAGGATTACCTGTAGTTAGAACTAATAATTATAAAGCTTATGTTAATATAATTTATGGTTGTGATAAATTTTGTACTTACTGTATAGTTCCTTATACTAGAGGAAGAGAACGTAGTCGTGAGAAGGAAGATATATTAAGAGAAGTAGATGAGTTAATAAAAGATGGTTATAAAGAAATAACTCTTCTTGGACAAAATGTTAATGCTTATGGAAAAGATTTATATGATGATTATAATCTAGGTAATTTATTAGAAGATATAGCTAAGAAAGATATACCTCGTGTTAGATTTATGACAAGTCATCCATGGGACTTTACTGATAAAATGATAGAGGTGATAGGAAAATATCCTAATATTATGCCTAGTGTTCATTTACCAGTACAAAGTGGATCTTCTAAAATATTAAAACTTATGGGCAGAAGATATACTCGTGAAAGTTATTTAGAGTTATTTCATAAGATTAAATCTACAGTTAAAGATGTAGCTATAAGTACTGATATTATTGTAGGATTCCCTGGTGAAACTGAAGAAGATTTTTTAGAGACTTTATCTTTAGTAGAAGAATGTAAATATGATAATGCATTTACATTTATCTTTAGTGAAAGAGTAGGAACACCTGCTTGTAAATTAAAGGATAATACTACGTTAAAAGAAAAAGAAGAAAGACTTCAAAGATTAAATGAAGTAGTTAATAAATATTTCTTAGAAAATAATAATAAATTACTTGGTAAAGTTTTAAATGTAATGGTTGAAGGTACATCAGAGAAAAAAGATATGTATTATGGATATAGTGAAACTAATAAGCTTATTAATTTTACAAGTCCTAAAGAACTTAAACCAGGAGATTTAGTAGATGTTGAAATAACAGAAGCTAAGACATGGAGTTTAGATGGAAAAGTTAAATAAAAGTTTAGATGAAGTAGTAGATTGTATTAAAGAGTCTAAGGAATATAAGAAGTGTCTTGAATTAAAAGATAAGATGAAGGATAATGATGAAATTAATTCATTAGTAAAAGAAATTAAGTTAAAACAAAAAAAGTATATTAAGACAAATGATTCTAATATACTTAGTGAATTAAATGAATTAGAAGAGAGACTTAATTGCCTACCAATATATCATATATATACTGAGAACCTTGAAAAGGTTAATGAATATATTAATTATGTTAAAGATGAATTAAATGATTATTTTGATAAAATATTAAATTAAAAATACTAGTTTTACTAGTATTTTTCTATTTCTTCATATATTTCTTTTACACATTTTTCTATAAAGTCTTTTACTATATATATATCAAATGTATATTTCTTTTCTTGTTTAGAGTTTTCTATTATAATACCCATTTTATTTATTAAGATATCTAATCTATCTATAGGTATTTCTTTTAATTCAGTATCTGGTTTTTTAAATTCATCATAGAATAAAGATAAGTCTATATCATAAATATCAATTAATTCTTTATTTAGATTAGTATAATCTGAATATACTAGATTTCTTATTTCTTCTGGAGTGGCTTTAATAATAGTTCCATCTAGTAGTTTTATACTATTTTCGTTTCTTATTTTATCAAGAATATCCTGCTCCCATATTTTATCAGTATATAAATGTATAAAGTATCCTAGATTAAATGAATTATATTTAAACATTGGATATCTTTTTACAAATAGTTTTAAATCAGGTATTCCATTTCTTGCATTATTTGAGAAATGTGATAGATTTCTATCTTGTCCAATTTGTTTTGCAATATCAGGGGCTATTGAGCCTAAATAATAATCTTTTGTATTTTCTATATTTAATTTATTTTCTAATTCCTTAGCTATTGCCATATGAATAATTGATGATGCCATAAATACCCTCCTTATTATATATACATTATAACATAGTATTTATTTTTTTAGTACTTTTTTATGGGCTTTTACATATATTATGTTAGGAGAATATTATGTCTAATTATAAAGAAATTGTTACTAAAGCAGTTGTTTCTAAGGGTAAAAAGTTATTTACTACTAATCATAATGTATCAGTATCTAATCCTTCTACTGTATTAGGTTGTTGGGTTATTAATCATAATTTTAATGGTACTAAGAGTGGTAATAATATAGTTATTAATGGTAGTTATGATGTTAATATATGGTATTCATATGATAATGATACTAAGACTGATGTAGTTAAAGAGACTAATACTTATCATGAAGTAGTTCATATGAGGAATGTTGATGTAGACGGAGAAGAAATTATAGTTAGAAGTTTAAAACAACCTAATCCTTTGAAAGTAGAAATTAATGGTAATAATATTAATTATGTAATAGAAAAAGAATTAGGTATTGAATTAATAGGAGATGTTAAAGTAAAAATAGAAGCTAATGAAGAAGATGATAATTGGGATGAAATAGTTGAAGAAGAAAAGATTGATGAAGAAATAGATAATTTAAAAGAAGATTATATAAATGAAGAAATTATATAATCTTTTTTTGTGTTATACTATATTAAAGGATTGATTATATGAAAAAGATATATATAGCTATAACAATAATAATAGGTATTATTTTAATATGTTTATCTGCTACTTCTAAACAAGTATATGATGGTGATGAGTTATATTCATATACTTTATCTAATTCTAATACTAGTGGTTTAATGATTAATAATATTAAAATGGATGAATGGAATGATTCTAAAGATATAGAAAAAGTATTTCAATTAAATAATAGTGAAGTATTTAATCTAATCTCTATATATAAGAATCAAGCTAGTGATGTACATCCACCATTTTATTATTTATTATTTCATATAATAAAAATATTCTTTTTAAATAGTTTTTCTATAGTACCAGGTATTATTCTAAATATAATAGCTTATATAATAGGAGTTATTTATTTATATAAAAT
>CAMOXZ010000050.1 GCA_946629545.1 uncultured Caryophanales bacterium
ATCTTTACTTAAAATATCATATAATTCTTTTAGAGTATCTTTATTTATTTCTTTATTTTCTAATATATAGTTATATCCATTTAATAGATTATTTCTATCTTTACCTCTTTCAAATTCTAATAATTTGATTATTTCTTCAGATGGATTAATATCATTTATTTGATTTAATAAAGATTCTATTTCTAGTTTTAGTTTCTTTATTTTATTTTTATTATAATGAAAGTTTTTATCTCTTTCATTTTTTAATTTTAATACTTTAAATCCTAACACTTTGTCACCTCTTTTATAGATACCAAAGTGGTTCATTATTCTTTAGAACAGTCTTGATTATGCCTCCACCTAAGCATTCTTCACCATTATAGAATACACATGCTTGTCCTGGAGTTACTCTTTTAACTCCTTGCGGATATTTTACTAATACTTCGTTATCTTTCCATTCTAATTCAACTGGAATATCAACTTGCCTGTATCTAAATTTAGCTGTACATTTAGTAATCTTTTCTTCACCTAAGTAATTTATCTCATCTACTATACATGAATCAGATACTAAATAATCATTATCTTCACCTATACAAATATAAAGAATATTTTTCTTTAAATCTTTACCAACTACAAACATTCTTTCATCGGTTCCACCGATATTTAATCCTCTTCTTTGACCTATTGTGTAATACATTAAGCCAATGTGCTTACCTATTACTTCATTAGTATCTATATTTACAATATCTCCTGGTTGATTAGGTAAATAGTTCTTTAAGAAATTAGTTAAGTTTCTTTCACCTATAAAACAAATACCAGTAGAATCTTTTTTATCTGCAGTTACTAATCCATACTCTTCAGCCACTTTTCTTACATCAGGTTTTACCATGTCACCTATTGGGAATAATACATTCTTTAATTGGTCTTTTGTTACTTGAGATAAGAAATAAGTTTGATCCTTATTATTATCTACTGCACGTAATAATTTACCATCTTTTATTCTAGCATAATGGCCTGTTGCTATATAATCTGCTCCTAATTTTTCTGCTTCTTTTACAAACATATCAAACTTAATATATTTATTACACATAATATCAGGGTTAGGAGTTCTACCTTTTTCTAATTCATCTAAAAAATATTTAAATACATAATCATAATACTCTTTTACAAAGTCTTTTCTATGTAGTGGAATACCTAATTTATCACATACTTTTTTAGCATCATTATAATCTTCTTCTTGTGGGCATATACCTGAGTCTGTAGTTGGACCATTAAGTTCTCCATCTGCTAAAGAATCCCAGTTACGCATAAATAAACCTATTACTTCATAACCTTGTTTTTGTAATTCTATTGCAGCAACTGATGAATCTACTCCACCACTCATACCAATAACAACTTTTTTCATGTATTCCACCTCCTTTAAGTAATCTCGCCTTATTATAACATTTTTTTCTAATTACTTCAATATTGTATAAATATTTAATTTTAAACCATACTATTATTGGAGGTTAATATGGATAATAATATAAATACTTTGGATGAATTAAATAAAGGTTGTTGTATGGGGATAGATTCATTAAATATAATAATTCCTAAAATAGATGAATCTAAATTTAGAAATTTACTGGAAAAACAATTAATTGAATATAAAGATTTATCTAGTCGTATTACTGATTTATATAAGGAATATACTGATACAGATATTCACGAAACTAATCTTATGACTAAGGCTATGACATGGTATGGGATAGAAATGGATACTATGATAGATAAAAGTATTTCTAATGTAGCTGATATGTTTATTAAAGGTACTAATATGGGAATAATTGAAGGTAAAAGACTTCTTAATAATAAAACTATGGATAAGAAAGTTCATAAGATATGTAAGGAATATGTTAAGATGCAAGAAGCTTATTTAGACAAACTAAAAGAATACTTATAGTATTCTTTTTATTTATTATAATTCCATAATCCTAATTGTCCTTTTGCTTCTATAGGATTTATTCTTTCTACATTTTCTAATTTAAATCCATATAAAGGTTTATCTCTTTTTATAGATAGATTTTTATATACTTCTTTATCTTTATTTAATAGTTCTTTTATTAACTTATCATCTACTTCTACACAATCAGTTATATTAGCTTTAGCTATAATAAATCCTTCTTTATAATTTAAATTTCTATCAATAAATCTTTTTTTATTTTCATTATTAGGTGTTTTAGCTGCATGTATTAAAATATCTCCCCTATATGATGTTTTCCATGTCCTAAATTCATACTCTTTATAGCCTTCAGCTATCAGTGTTGCATATGGTTCTTTTATAGTTATTACCTTCATATAATCACCAATTTTATTATATCATGTATTTTCTTTATTTTAATTAGAATATTGCTTGACTATGTGTATTTATGTGTATATAATATTTACCTACGTAGGGAGGAAACAATATGAATTATTATAACAACGTAAAAGAACAAATCGCAGATTATATAACTAGAAAACCAGTTAAAGAAACTGAAGATGTTATTAGTGCTTATACACTATTTTCTGCAGTAAAAGAAGAAGCTAAAAAGCTTAGATCTGTTAGAGAAATTGAGAAAGGTTTATTAGATAAGTTAAATGAAATTTATCCAAAAGAAGTTGGATCAAGTAATAGAAAATTATTCAAGAAAAAAACTATGATGGATTACTTTGACGGTATTAGTCATAATATCAGTGATAAACATTCTGAAATAGTACTATATAAATCTTTTGGAGAAATCAAACTTAATAAAGATTTTGGTCGTTCTGGTGTTTATTCAAAAGATTCTGCTTTAACTGAAGAAGCTTATGCAGAATGTGCTGAAGGATTTGAAACAATATTCCATGAATTAGAATACGTAGGTCAATTATATGCTGGGGATATTGAAAACAATTCTAATAAACATTCTTCTAGATATGTAGTTGAAGCAGTAACTAATACTATTACTTGTGAATGTTTCGATATTAAAGTTGGATTTAATAGAGATACTTGTGAATTTAGTTTCGATGTTAGTTTAAATAGAGATGCTATTCATAATAGTAATGATTCTAGTGTTAAGTATTATCGTCCAGATAGTACTATTACTAATGCAATTAGCCAAAACAAAGAAGCTATTTTAAGAAATACTCCTATTAATATGAAAGATTTAAGTTATATGTTCTGTATGTTAGTATTTGATTATATAAACAAAGAAAATGAAAAGAATATTGATAAAAGTATCGATGAAATATTTCAAAAAATTAAGAGTAAAAAAATAAGTGAAGAATAATCACTTATTTTTTTATTTTATGTATTAATTTAAATAATTTGTAATAACCAGATATTGGTAATTCAAATTCTCCTATTAACTCTTCTACATAACCATTGAATCCTCTTTTGAATTCATATATACCATAGTCTTTTGGATGAGTATTAATATTTTCTGGAATACCATAGAAGTTATGTTTTTTGAATCCATTAGCTATTCCATATTTAATTAATTCCCATTGAATTAGATATTGTGAATCAAACTTTAAATATTCTTCATAGTTACCACTACTTAAGTATATTACTTCTGGTTTTATTAACATGAACATTGAACCTGATAGAGTTATTCTATCAGTATTCTTTTCATTTTTAATATTTTTAGCTTCTTCTATTCTTTTAGTTAAAGATTCTATTTCATTATTTAAATTCTTTTTAGCACCATCATTATACTTAGCTTCACCTAAACTGTTTAGTTTATCTTGTCTTTCTTTTATATCTCCTTCTATATTAGAAATATAAGTATTTAGATTTAATTCTGTGATAAAGAATTTTACTTCTCCTTTATCATGGAATAATTTATACATGTTTTGGTAGTAAGATAATTTTCTATTAGAGAATCCTTTTCTTTTAGAAGTTTCTTCCATAATAGATTGGAATCTATCTAATTCATCATAACCTATTTCATTTACTTCGATACCAGTTTTTTCTATTTTTCTTATTTTATTTCTAGTAGATGATTTCATCTCTTTTAGAATAGTTTCTTCATCTTTACCTTCTAATCCTAAAGAAAACATCCAAGATACTTGTTCCCTATTTGGAATTGGTACTTTTTTAAATCCTAAAGATAATAAATTATCTACTACTTTAGAATTATCTACTCCGCCTTCTACTATATCCCCATTAATATCTCTTTCTTTATATATAATATATGGATCTATTCTTAAAACATAACCATTCTTTTCTTTTATATATTTTTTTAATTCATTAGTAAAGTAATCTACTAATTCTTTATTATTAAAATCTATTAGGTAACCTCTTGGAGAATAGAATTCATATTTATTAAAATGTCTTAAGTGTGATAATAACATAGTAGCAGCTACTATCTTATTATTTTCTTCTACTCCTACAAAGTTAGTATTCCAATTTGATTCTTCTCTTAATTTAGATATTTCTGGTGCTGATAAAAATGTTTTTAATGGATGATTCTCCCAAAAACTTCTATATTCTTCTTCTGTTAGTTCTCTAAATTTCATGTAATCACATCCTATAATTATTATAACATAATTTTAAAAATAAAAACTACTTAGTTAGTAGTTCTTAGTCATTAAATAATTTATTCATATTTTCTTTAGGTACAAGCATTTTCATAGATTGTTCTACTCTGAATTTTAATATATTAGATTCTTCTTTATATTCTTCTCCATCCACACTCCATGAATTTTTAGTTTTAGATAGAAATTCTAATTCAAAATTATCCGTCTGGTAGTATGTTACATTAGGTATAGTTTTTACATCTACTGTAGTAGCTAATACTAACATTCTTACCATTTCTTTTACAGAACTAGCGTTAGCTAAACATACTTCAAATTTCTTATCATCTAATTTAACATCATAATATACATCAGGTTGTCCACCTATTCTTGAGGAATTTGTTATAAAGATAAATGAATACTCTCCTGTATACTCTTTATTATCTACTTTATACTTTATTTTATGAGAACTTATTTTAGGCCTAAACTGTTTTATTGCATATAAGAAATATGCCAATTCTCCATATTTCTTTTTTAATTTTCTAGGTGTTGAATATGATAAGTCAATGTAATCACCAAAGCATGCTACATAAACAAATGGTTTATCATTTATATAGCAAATATCTACTTTTTTAGGTTTACCTTGTAGTAATATTTCTAAGTTTTCAAATACATTTTTATTAAGTCCATACATATTACCAACATCATTAGTACTTCCCATAGGAAGTGGTGCTACTAATAGTTTTTTCTTTCTTTGCATATTACCACTAACTATTTCATTTAAAGTACCATCGCCACCTGCACTTACTACTAAATCAATATCATCAGAAAGTACTTTCATAATTCGCTCTGCATCATATTGCTCTCTTGTAAAGATTATTTCAGTGTCATATCCATATTTTCTTAATATGTCGTAAAAAGTTTGATATGACTTAATCTTTTTTTTCTTTCCACTTTCTGGATTCATGATTATTACACATTTTTTCATAGTGCATCACCTACTCTTATTATATCATTTATTAAAAAAAAGAGAAGTAATACTTCTCTAATAATAAAACTTACTTGCGTCAACACAACCATTAATTCCAGGTACACTTAAACAATTTGTATATTGCCATCCTTCATAATTACCTTTATAAGTTAATTTACTATTCCATTGAGCTACCCATGTAGCATATTTTTGTACTGAAGGATCAAATCTATTCTCTATATAATTCTTAGATGAATATACTCTTGTTTGGATACATAAATTCTTTTCAGTATTTTCTATGAATGTAGTAATCATATCACTATATGTATCTTTAGATATACCATAACTGTTCTCTCCAGTAGATTTAATTTCCCAATCTTCTAGATCATAAAATACTGATAAATCTTTATAGATATGTACTTTGTTTTCTTTAATTGCTTTTACTAGGAATTCTGATTCTTTTAATGCTTCTTCTTTATTTTCAGCATAACTAAATAAATATACTGAATAAGGTATTCCTAATCTTTCTAATTCATTTTTATTTTTTACAAAGTAACTATCTGTATAACTTTGTCCATAACCTATACGTAAGATTACAGCATCAACTATACCTGATTTTTTTACTTGTGTCCAATTAATATCTTTTTGGTGAGCAGATACATCTATTACATTTATTATTGAAGCAAATTTTTCAAATTCACCAGTATTTTCATTAAATAGATAGAATCTTCCACACATATATTGAATACCTTTTGCTTGTGTTCCATCTGGGTTATAGTAATAAGTCTTTCCATTTTCTTTTCTAAATCCTTCTACTAAACCTGTTGTGTCATTGAATTTATAATCTCTATCTTCTATATTTTGGCTACCTCTTAATACTTTACCATTTTCATCTTGGTACCATACACCCTCATCAGAAGATTGCCATCCTGTTTTTAAAGCGCCATCCACTCTACTATAGAAGTATAGTTCATTATTATCATTAACAAAACCTTTTTGCATTATTCCGTTTTCATTAAAGTAATAATTCTTTCCATTTATTGTTTGTTTACCTCTTAAGACTTCTCCATCACTTTTTTGGTACCATGCTCCTTCACTAGCATATTGCCATCCAC
>CAMOXZ010000051.1 GCA_946629545.1 uncultured Caryophanales bacterium
ACTTGCTAAAAATGAGATAAAAAACTTAACAAATAGAGAAATACGTTATATAATTGTTACAGGTGGAATCACAGAAATGTCTTGTTTTTCTACACTTGTGGAACAAGAATTTGGTTTTGTTGCAAAAGTATGTAATATCAATACAATGGGTATAAGACATAATAAATATAGTAGTGTATATGGTATTACAAAATATTTTGATGATAAACTATCTCTAAGAGGTAAAGAATATCAAATGATTACAAAAGAAGATCATGATACAATGTTATCAATTGATTCAAATATAACTAATGAAAATATGCTAAGTAAAGTGTTTGGACACTTTCTAGATGTTTAGGAGGAACAGGTATGATAGGCGGATTAGAAATGGATCAGTTAGCAAAAATCAAAGTCATCGGTTTAGGTGGTGGCGGAGGTAACGCTATAAATAGAATGGTAGAATCTGGAGTTAAAGGTGTTGAATTCATCGCTGCTAATACAGATCTACAAGTATTGAATA
The DNA here is from genome assembly GCA_946629545.1 of uncultured Caryophanales bacterium. Classification (GTDB taxonomy): domain Bacteria; phylum Bacillota_I; class Bacilli_A; order RF39; family UBA660; genus UBA3789. Next base: position 500 of record CAMOXZ010000051.1, read on the forward strand.
CATCTAAAGCAGATATAAAAATCCAAATTGGTAAAGAATTAACTGATGGATTAGGAGCTGGTGGAAGACCTGAAATTGGTAAAGAATCAGCTGTTGAATCTAAAAAGGAAATTGAAGAAGCTTTAAGCGGTGCTGATATGGTATTTATAACTGCTGGTATGGGTGGAGGAACTGGTACTGGAGCTGCAGCAATCGTTGCTGAAATTGCTCAAGGACTAGGAGCTTTAACAGTAGCTATAGTTACTAAACCATTCTCATTTGAAGGTAAAAGAAGAATGGAAAATGCTTTAGCTGGTATTGAAGAATTAAAGAAACATGTTGATACATTAATCGTTATTCCAAATGATAGATTAAGAGAAATTATTGATAAATCAACTCCAATGTTAGAAGCATTCAAAGAAGTTGATAACGTACTTCGTAGAGGTGTACAATCCATTTCGGACCTTATTGCTGTAGTTGGATTAGTTAACCTTGACTTTGCAGATGTTAAAACAGTAATGGAAAAGAGTGGACGTGCAATTATCGGTATTGGTATTGGTATGGGTGAAGATAGAGCTCTAGAAGCTGCTAAACAAGCTGTATCAAGTCCATTACTAGAGTCTTCTATAGAAGGAGCTACAGATGCTATTATTAATATTACTGGTGGTGTTAACTTAACATTATTCGAAGCAGAACAAGCTGCTGAAGTAGTAAGAAGTGCTGCTGGAAATGATATTAATACAATCTTTGGTTCAGTTATCAATGAAAACTTAAATGATGAAGTAATTGTAACAGTAATTGCTACTGGTTTTGATAAATCTAAAAAACAACAAGAACAACATCAAGAACCACAATTTACTAATCCACAACCTAGAAGATTACCTACAAGAGAAGAATATTCATATAATCCAGAAGTATTAGATACAGATGATTCTGAAGGAAATTCTAATCCTGGAAGTGACGACATTGATATGCCTGCATTCTTAAGAAATAGAAACTTTTAATGAGTAAAAAATAGAAGTATTTTACATACTTCTTTTTATTTTACGTAAAGTATGTAAATATATATTTAAAAGTAGAGATTATTCTTTACTTTTTTTTTGCTTTTAGGTATTATTATATTAAGTAGTGGTTGATAGTGGTGAAAAGTGGGGGATGAAATATGTTTATAGGAGAATATCATCATACAATTGATGAAAAAGGCAGAATTATAATTCCTGCCAAATTCCGTGAGGAATTAGGAAATACTTTTATTATTACAAGAGGAATTGAAAACTGCTTATTCGTTTATTCGGAAGAAAACTGGGCACAAATTACCAATAAACTTAATTCATTACCATTCACCAAGAAAGATGCGAGAACATTTAATCGTTTCTTCATGTCAGGCGCTACAAACGTAGAATTAGATAAACAGGGACGAGTTAACATCTCTAAGCCATTAATCGACTATGCCAATCTATTAAAGGATTGTGTAATAATTGGAACTGGAGATAGACTTGAGGTTTGGTCACAAGAGTCTTGGGAAAGTTTCTTTGATTCTACAAAGGACAGTATGTCAGACATAGCTGAGAATCTATTCAATGAAAGTGTGAACTTATGATAGAAAAACATGTTAGCGTATTACTAAATGAATCTATTTCCTCCCTAAATTTAAAAGAAAATAGTATCATAGTTGATGCAACATTAGGCTATGGCGGACACAGTAGTAGCATCTTAGATAGAATAAAAAAGGGTTATTTATTCGCCTTTGACCAAGATAGTGAAGCTATTCGGCATAGTACCGACCGCCTCTCTAAGGTCGGTACTAACTTCACTATCATCAAAAGCAACTTTGTAAATATGAAAGAAGAACTAAATAAAAGAGGTATAGAGCGTGTTGATGGAATCCTATTTGACTTAGGAGTTTCTTCACCTCAATTAGATGAAAAAGAAAGAGGGTTCTCCTTTCATGAAGATGCTCCGTTGGACATGAGGATGGATAGAGAACAAAAATTAACTGCTTATGATGTAGTTAATAATTACAGTAAAGAAGAACTTTCAAGAATCTTCTTAAAATATGGAGAAGATAAATTCTCAAATAACATTGCCAAAAAGATCGTAGAGTACAGATCCACTAAACCAATTGAAACCACACTTGAGTTAGTAGAAGTAATTAAAACAGCTGTACCTATGAAGTTTAGAATAGATAAACATCCAGCTCGCCAAATATTTCAAGCAATAAGAATTGAAGTAAATCATGAGTTAGATGTACTAGAACCTGCATTAAACCAAGCATTAGACTTATTAAATGTAGGTGGAATAGTATCAGTCATCACATTTCACTCTTTAGAAGATAGAATAGTTAAAAATATTTTTAGAGAGAAATGTAGTATAGATGAAAAATTAAAAGGTCTTCCTAATATACCGGAAGAGTATCTACCAGATTTCAAATTGGTAGAAAATAAAGCAATAGTTCCAAGTGAGGAGGAACTAGAAAGAAATCCTCGCGCAAGAAGTTCAAAATTAAGAGTCATAGAAAGAGTTAAATAGGTGATAATATGAAAAAGATGAGAAAACGTGTAAAAATATCAAAATTTGAAAGACTAATATATACATTAGCAGTATTTTTAGTTGTAATAGCACCAGTATCAATCGTCTTTTCAAAAGCTACTCTTGCTAAAGTAAATTTTGATGTAGAGAAAACAAAAAAGGAGATCTCAGTTCAAAAGAAAACTAATGAATCCATAGGTATGACAATCGATGAATTAGCATCACTTACTAAGATTCAACAAGTTGCAGAAGAACAAGGATTGAGTTATAATAATAATAATATAAAATCAGTTAGTGAAGATCGTTAAAACTAGGAGTGATACCTTTGAAAAATAAGAAGAGAAAAAATAATATTAAATATTCTAAGATATTTATATTTATATCTCTTCTTTTATTTTGTCTAATGATAGGACGATTAATTCAATTAGGTATGAGTAAAGAAATAGATGGTATTAATTTAAAAGAATTAGCTTCTAATAGAACAACACGCACTGATATAGAAGAAGCTAAGAGAGGTACTATTTATTCATCTAATGGTGATGTATTAGCTCAAAATGTTTCTTCATATAAATTAATTGCTTATTTAGATCCTAAAAGAACTACTAATGAGAAAAGACCACAACATGTAGTTAATAAAGAAGAAACAGCTGAAAAACTAGCTCCTATCTTAGGAATGGAAAAAGAAGACGTATTAGTTTATTTAAATAAAGAAAACTTATACCAAACAGAATTTGGTACTAAAGGTAAAGGATTAAACGAAATACAAAAGAAACAAATAGAAGATTTAAACTTACCTGGTTTAGGATTTATAGAAAGTTTTAAAAGGTATTATCCTAAAGGTAATTTTGCTTCATATGTAATAGGATATACAAAAACTAATGATGAAGATTCAACTACTAAAGGTGAAATGGGTATAGAAAAACAATATAATGATATTCTTAAAGGAGAAGATGGCTATACTACATACCAAAAAGATCTTAAAGGATATAAGATTGCTAATACTCCTGAGATTAAAGTAGATGCTATTCAAGGGAAAGATATATATCTAACAATAGATGAAAATATCCAATTCTTTGTAGAACAAGCTATGACTAATTCCGATAAGAATTATGATTGGGAATGGTTTAATATAAGTATAATGGATGCTAAAACAGGAGCTATATTAGCTACTAGTTCATCACCAAGTTTTGATCCTAATAAAAGAGATATATCTAATTATCTAGATTTATTCTCACAAACTCCATACGAACCAGGTTCTACTATGAAAACATTTACTTATATGGCAGCAATGGAAAATGGCGTATATGATGGAAATGAAGTATATAGATCAGGTACATTTACCACAACAGATGGAACAGTAATAGGTGACTGGGACCGTGGAGGTTGGGGTTACATTACTTTCGATAAAGGTTATGCTCTAAGTAGTAACGTTGGAGTTATTAATATAATAGATAGACATATGAATAGTCTAATGTTAAGACAATATTTTAGAAAACTAGGTTTTGGTAGAAAAACAGGTATAGAATTACCAAATGAAAACAAAGGTAATCTAGAATTTAAATATGAAACAGAAATATTCAATGCTGGATTTGGTCAAGGTATAACAACTACACCAGTTCAAAACCTAAAAGCAATGACACCACTTACTAATGATGGAATGCTTTTAAAACCATATATAGTGTCAAAAATAGTAGATCCAGAAACTAATGAAGTAATATTAGAAAATGAAAGAGAAGAAATAGAACGTGTAGCATCAACTAATACAGTACAAAAAATGATGAGTTTAATGGATGATTGTGTTAATGGATATGGTAATACCGGAAGTGGTTATCGTATTGAAGGTGGAGAACTAGTTGGTAAAACAGGAACAGCCCAAATAGCTAGAGAAAATGGTAGAGGTTACTTATCAGGTAAAGAAGATATTATTTCTTCATTTGCTGGAGTATATCCAAAGAGTAATCCTCAAGTAATCATCTATGCATCAGTAAAAAAACCAAGTTATGGTAGTCAAAAACCTATAAGTAACGCTATTAAAGAAATAGTTGCTAATATATCCAAGTATTATGGAAACAATGATACTAAGCAACAAGAATTAGAAATAAACGATTACACTGTACCAAACTTTAAAAATAAAAAACTAGATAAAGTAAAACAAACATTAGAAACAAATAAAGTAAGTTATGAAGTAATAGGAGAAGGAGATAAAGTAATAGAACAATCTCCAAATCCAAAAGACATTATAACTACAAATGATAGAGTATATCTTATAACTAATAAAGAGAAAAAAATACCATACGTAGTAGGTAAATCTTCTAAAGTAGCCAAAGATATATTAACTAAACTAGGAGTAAAAGTTAATCTAGATGGTGTAGGTTATGTAACAGAACAATCTGTAGCTGCCTCAACTCAAATAACTGAAGGAATGGAAATAACTTTAAAACTATCTCCTAAATTTAGTGCAGAATAGAAGGTGTTAAAATGAAAAAAATGATTAATATTAGAAATAGTGTAATAATAATACTATGTATCACAATTATATGTATGGCTATTGGTTTTATAGTTATATCAGTTGATTACACCAAGAATAAAAACTTAGAATTATCATATAATGTAGTATTTAATAAGATAAAAAAATTATCATCAGTAAAAGGATCAAATATAGAACCAAAAGGTGAAGTAAAAATAAATGATGATTCTACAGAAATAGAAATGAAAATCACAATGAATTCACCTCATGATGAATTATCTTATATAGCTACTATAGAAAATGATGGAACTGTACCAATAGAAATACTAGATATAATGGAAAGCCCAGATTATAAACTAGATAGTTTTAAAAAACTAATTAGTCCGGTAACAATAACTTTATCTGATGTAAAAGGTAAAGTAATAAAACCAAAAGAAACATTAGATTTAAAAATAGTATTCTATTATAATTCAGGATCATCTAGTCCTAAAACATTTGATTATAAAATAGGATTAATTACTAAATCAAAATAAAGAACATTTCGTTCTTTTTTCTTTTATTGACAAAGGTTTTAATTTTTTTTATAATCAATTAGTAGGGTGTGAAGAAATGAAAAAAACCAAATTATTACTACAAATATTTATAATAATTGTACTAGTTTCAGTTATATCTATAGGTGTAGGAATATATTTAAATAATATAGGAGAACCTAAATATATATTTTCTAAAAGCATTGATATTATAAAGAATAAAGTAGATAACTATAATAAGATTTCAAATGATTTAGATTTAAATGATAAATATAATATAAAAGGAAATATAGAATTTGATTTAGATAATGATTACTATAAAAAAGCAACTAAACAAGAAGAAAAGAAAACATATAATTTAATTAAAA
>CAMOXZ010000052.1 GCA_946629545.1 uncultured Caryophanales bacterium
AACAAGTAGGAATAAACCTACAATGTTTATGTGATGAAAATGGAATTTTTTGATACAAATTTATAAGTGAAATAAGTATCCATTTCATATTATCACCAAATTAATTTTACTATTATTTAACTTTTTTTTCAAGACTATGTTATAATGAAATAGGTGATTATATGGAAGAATTATTTAATAAGTTAAACATTACTCCTAAGAATATTGATTTATATAAAGCAGCATTCTCTCATAGTTCTTATGTTAATGAACATAAAGTAAAGAATGATTATGAAAGATTAGAATTTGTAGGAGATGCAGTACTTGATTTAGTAGTAGCAGATTATTTATATAATAAGTATAGTGAAACTGAGGGAGAAATGACTAAAGTAAGAGCTAGTTATGTATGTGAAAATGCAAACTTCGAATATGCTGAAGGATTAAATCTAGAAAAATATATCTTAGTAGGTAATGGAGAAAAAGAATCAGGAATAAAGAAATCAGTTGTTGCTGATATATTTGAAGCTTTAATGGGAGCAGTATATATAGATTTAGGATATGCTACTGCAAGAAATACTATATTAAGAATTATTGTTCCATATATAGAAGATCCTGAAGTTAATTTCTTTAGTGATTATAAATCTTCTCTACAAGAAATGGTTCAAACAGATCAAAAATCTTTAGAATATAATTTAATAAATGAAGAAGGACCTGCTCATGATAAAAGATTTACTGTAGAAGTAAAAATAGATGATATAGTATATGGTATAGGAATAGGTACTACAAAGAAAGAAGCAGAACAAGCTGCAGCAAAAGTTGCTTTAGAAAAAATGGCTAAATAATACTTAGTCTTTTTTTTTATTAAGAAATATGTTATAATTATATTGCTGTTTATCTGTAATATTTAGAAAGGAGAAATTATGAGTAAAATTAAAATATTCGCATTAGGCGGATTAAATGAAAATGGTAAAAACATGTATGTAGTAGATGTAGACAATGATGTTTTTATATTTGATGCCGGGTTAAAATATGATAATGATATAAATTTAGGAATTGATTATATAATTCCGAATTTTGATTATTTAATAAAAAATAAAAAGAATATTAAAGGTATATTTTTAACACATGGACATGAAGGAAATATGGGAGCTGTTCCTGATATATTAGAAAAAGTTCCTGAAATACCAGTATATGGTACTAAATTAACTTTAGAAATAGTTAAAAGAGATATGACAGAGGAATCTATTAAGAAATGTCACTTAATAGAAATAAAACCACATGTAAAACAACAATTTGGTAAGAATGCAATATTCCCAATATCTGTAACACATTCTATCCCAGATTCAGTATGTTATGTTTTATATACTGAAGATGGAGCTATAGTTTATACAGGAGACTTTACATTTGATTCTACAATGACTGGTTCTTATAAAACTGATATTGGTAAACTTGCTTATGTTGGAAAACAAGGTGTTTTATGTTTAATGGCTGAATCTTATTATGCAGATCATCCAGGTCATACATCACCTAATAATAGATGTGAAGCATTTATAAGAGAAGTATTAAATAAAAGTAAAAATAGAATTATAGCTACTGTTACAACAGCACATTTCTATAGAATACAAGAAATATTTAATGAAGTATCCACAACACATAGAAAAATAGTAATTATGGGTAAACAACTACAAGAATTAATTAATCAAGGAATTGATGAAGGATACTTAAAAATTAATAAAGAAAAAATAGGAACACTTGCTGATCTAGAAAGTGATAATGTAATAGTATTAATCTCAGATGAAAAAGAAAAACCATTTGCTAATCTAGAAAGAATTATTAAAGGATTTGATAAGTTTATTAGTATTAAAGATACAGATACTATCTTTATAACTGAACCATCTTATCCAGGTATTGAAAGAAGATTAGCACTTCTTATGGATGAAATAGCTATGTTAGGAGCAGATGCAATTTGTTTATCTCAAAAGAAACATTTATTACATCACGCATCTAGGGAAGATTTAATGCTTTTAATTGATCTAATGCAACCTAAATACTATTTTCCAGTAAAAGGTGAATATAGAAACCAATATGTTAATGGAGAAATAGCTGAAAGCGTAGGTATTCCTAAAGAAAATATTATCTTAAAATTAAATGGTGATGTTTTTGAAATGGATAATGGGAAAGCAGTAGAAACATTTGAACATATCGATGTAGACCAAATATTAATAGATGGTAATAATAGTGGAGATATCGGAGACTTAGTATTAAAAGATAGAGAAATGTTAGCTTCAAGTGGTATCGTAATTATTAGTTGTACACTTGATAAAGAAACTAAAAAAATACTAGGAGGTCCTGAAATACTAACTCGTGGATTTATCTATGTTAAAGAAAGTCAAGATCTATTAGAAGAAACTAAAAGAATAGCTCGTGAAGTAATAGAAAATAATATAGAAGAAAACCAAAAGAGAGTAGATTATGCTCAAATAAAAAATGATGTAAGAGAAGTTCTAGGTAAATTCTTCTATCAAGAAACAGAAGCTAAACCAATGGTTATAACTGTAATTCAAGAAGTATAGAAATATACTTCTTTAAATGTATCCGTAGCTCAGTAGGATAGAGCAGCCGCCTCCTAAGCGACAGGTCATGAGTTCAATTCTCATCGGGTACACCATATAAAAACAAGAACTTGAATAAAGTTCTTTTTATGTTATAATAATTTCATCGGAGGTAAATATGAAGAAAGTATTAGGAATAATTAGTGTATTAGTATTATTAGTATTATTAACTGGTTGTGGTATTACAAATACAGGTAATAGTAATGTAGTAAAAGAAGCACCAGCTAAAGGAAACTGTAGTATTCTAGATTGTATATATAAATTAGATATTAAAGATAATTTAGAAAAAGTAAATCAAGTAATGGGATTTGATGGTGAATTAGTAAGAGAAGGATCAGGTTATTCTACATATAATTGGGTAATTGATGAAGAAAAAGAAGAGTCTGTAGAAGTGACTTTCTATTCATCAAGTGCCAGTATTACTCTTAAATTTAAAGATGATTTAATTAAAAACTCTAAAGTAGATTTCTCAGAATATAATGATATTAAAAAAGCTTTAAATAATAGAGAATCTTTAAAATACGAAGATATTAAAGCTAAATTCAAAGCTGAAGGTACACTAATTGAAAAATCATCATCTGGTAATAAGTATAGATGGGTAAATGAAGAAGGAAAATATTTAAATGCTTCATTCGGAGCTACTACTGGATCTTGTACAATGATTATAGGAAGAATTTAAAAGAGTATTTTACTCTTTTTTTCTTTTTATGAAAATGCTATACTAATAATAGTAGGTGATGTATATGAAAAAAGTAGTAAGTGTATTCTTATTTTTATCAATAGTTTTATTACTAACAGGTTGTTCTAATACTAAAAAAGAAACTAAAAAAGAAGAAGTTAAAGGTAAATGTAAAATTACTGAATGTATTAATTTAATAGGTATTAAAGATGAATTAGAAAAAGTAAATGAAGTAATAGGTTTTGAAGGTACTAAGAAAGATAATACTTATACTTGGAAATTATCTAGTAATCAAAAGATAGAAGTAGTATTTAATAATACTAATACTATTAAAATAAAAGTATTAGATGAAACTATTAAAAAGAATAAGACTAGTTTTAAGAAATATGATTCTATAGAAAAGAAATTAAAAGATGGAGAAAAGATAACTATAGATGATTTAAATAAAACATTTAAAACTAAAGGAGTATTAATAGAAAAAACATCTACTGAAGAAATATATAAATGGGTAGATAAAGAAGATTCTTACTTAGAAGCTTATATTAATGCTACTAATGGTAAGTGTTATAGAATAAAAGGTTTAATTTAGTTAAAATAATTTAAATAAGATATTGATTAATATCTTATTTTTATTTATAATAACTAACTATGGAGGTTTTGGTTATGAGTAGAAAATATATTGCAACAGTAATGGAAAGAATTTATGCAGGAGTAGATAATTATTTCTTTGTATGTCGTAATGTTGTATTTGGTGATTATGATGAAAAGAATAAAATATTTATAGATGAATTAGGTAATGATTATAGTTATATGATGAGTCAACCTGCAATAAATATGGATGTTCCTTTCTCTGTATATAATGTAATGAGTATAGAAGACTTAAAAAAGACATATAAAGGTAAATCATTAGAAAATATATATTTTGATTATCAAACCAAAATGCAACAAGTAGTATATCATGTAGGATATACAGATGATTACACTCCATTTCTAAGTGTAATAAATATGGATGTTGCTAAAACAATAGCTAGTAATAAAGAAAAAGGTAATGTAACATTAGAAACTTCAAATGTAGATAAATTAGAAAAACTAATATTAGATACAGTAGATGGTAAATATAGTAAAGAACAAATACTAGATATGTTAGAAAAACTTTATGTAGCACATGATGTATTAGATAATACTATAGGTACTATGGAAACTGCAGTAGAAGCTATTGATGAGAATAAAACATATAAAGAATACTTATATGAACAAGTAGAAGAATCTAATAAAGAAATTAATACTGTAAGACCAAAAGCAACACCAATAGAAGGTAATAAAGATACTAGTGAGTTAAAAGAAAAATTATTAAGAAAATATAAAACTGGTCTACCAAAAGACACATCTATAATAATTAATCCACCAAAGAAAGAACCAAGAATAGATATAGAAGATGTATTTAATAAAGTAACTAAGAGTTTAATTTCTCAAGATGAACCAGCTAGACGTGTAATTGCAGAAATTGCTAGAAAAGAATTACATGAGAGAAAGAAAAGAGAAGGTATATTACTAACAGGACAATCTGGTTGTGGTAAAACATATTTAATGGAATTAATAGCTAAGTATATAGATAAACCATTTATTCCAGTAGATGCTACTCAAATAACTACTGCTGGTTATGTAGGAAAGGATATTGAACAAGTACTTTGGGATTTATTTATAAAATGTGGTAGAAATATAGAAAAAGCAGAGCAAGCAATAGTTTATTTTGATGAAATAGATAAAAAAGGTTCTGAAAAGAATGATGATGTAAATGCAAAAGCTGTATTAAATGACTTATTAAAGTTTATTGAAGGTACTACATATGATGCTCAAGCAGATACTAAAGGAGCAAGTCAAATAGTTAAAATAAATACTTCTAAAATGACAGTAATATTTGGTGGAGCATTCACAGATGTATATAATAGTCTAAAAATAAATAATACAATAGGTTTTGGTACAGAAAAGAATTCTAATGATGCTCCAAAATATAGACCTGCTGAAACAAAAGACTTTGTAGAACGTGGTATGATGACTAATGAATTCATGGGTAGAGTAACAGTAATTAAATTAAATGACTTAACTCTAGATGATTTAAAAAGAATTCTACTTGAAGGTGATGAATCAGCAGAAAAAATACAAGAAGAAATATTTAGAAAAATGGGAGTAAAAATAAGATTTACTGAAGGATATACTAATAAAGTAGCAGAAAAAGCTATGGAAAAGAAAACAGGTGCTAGAGGATTAAATGGAATAGTAGATGAATCTACATGGAAAGCATTTGAAGAAGTATATAAAAATGAAGGAGTATATAGTGAAGTAATTCTAACTGAAGAAACAGTAGAAGATAATTCTAAATATCAATTAGTAAAAAAACTACAAAAAAATAAGAAGTAATTACTTCTTATTTTTATTTTGTTTATTATTTCTAGTTTCAATCATTTGCTTTAATTTTTTCTTATGCATTTCTTGATCAAATTTTATTTCTTCTTTGTAAATGTAAGGAATTGCAGTATTCTTCTTAACAGCATCTAAAATTCTGTGTTGTTCTTTAGGATCTTGAACTCTAGATAAAGCATTCATTAGAGTAGGAATGTTCTTTGCTAAAAGTTCATCACATTTTTTCATTGCTGTTGCACGATCAGGTAATACTTTACCATAATCAATAGATACATATTCACTCTTTGAATTTAAATAGAAATAACCTTGCTTTGTTTCCTTTGAAGCTGGTTCAGTTCTTGAATCCTTTGTAATACCTACAGGTCTACTTCTAACTAATGAAAAGTCATCCTTATATAGTTTATAAATTGAACCTTTATATATTCTTATTTTTCCGATTCCAGACAAGTCGGCTAAAATGTCAACGTTATCATCCTTTTTCATCAACTTAACCTCCACTGATAGCCATATCATAGCACAGAACAATTACACTGTAAACAGGAAAAATAAAAAAATAGTTGCATTTTATATACATTTTTGATATTATTAATATGCAACTTATTTGGCGCTGTAGCTCAGTTGGCTAGAGCAATCGGTTCATACCCGATAGGTCGTGAG
>CAMOXZ010000053.1 GCA_946629545.1 uncultured Caryophanales bacterium
TCTTATATGTATCAGTTCTAAGACGTTTAATATAACCATTCTTAGTTAAATTAATAATAATTTCTTCTTCTGGTATTAAAGATTCATCTTCAATATACTCAATAGCAGTCATATCAATATTAGTACGTCTTTCATCAGCATATTTTTGTTTAATTTCAAGTAATTCAGTCTTAATTACCTCTAAAACCTTTTGATCACTAGCTAAAATTGCTTTTAATTCAGCGATTGTCTTTAATAAATCAGCTAATTCATCTTCAATTTTATTTCTTTCTAAACCAGTTAAACGTCTTAATTTCATTTCTAGAATTGCATTAGCTTGAATTTCATCTAATCCAAATCCATTCATTAAGCCTGCTTTAGCATCTTCATCTGTCTTAGAACCACGAATTACTTTAATAACAGCATCAATATTATCAAGAGCTATCTTTAATCCTTCTAAAATATGAACACGTTTTTCACAAACATCTAAATCAAATCGAGTTCTTCTAATAATTACTTCTTTTTGATAATCAATATATTTAGCAATTATTTCCTTTAATCCTAGTGTTTTTGGAACACCTTGGTCTAACATTAAGAAAATAATTCCATAAGTAGTTTGAAATTGCGTATGTTTATATAACTTATTTAATACAACTTGCGCATTTGCATCTCTTTTTAATGTAATAGTAATCTTAATACCATCTTTTAAATCAGAATGATAATCAGCAATACCATCAATTATCTTATTATGAACAAGTTCTGCAACTTTATTTTTTAATTCTAAAGTATTAATTCCATAAGGAACTTCATCAATTATAATTAATTGTTTACCATTTTCCTCTTCAATTCTAGCTTTACTACGAATTGTAATAGATCCACGACCAGTTTCATAAGCCTTTCTAATACCACTATTTCCAAGTATTATTGCCCCTGTAGGAAAATCTGGTCCTTTAATATATTTCATTAATTCATCAAGTTCTATTTCAGGTTTATCAATATAAGCTACACATCCATCAATAACTTCACCTAAGTTATGAGGTGGAATATTAGTAGCCATACCAACAGCTATACCTGTAGTACCATTAACTAAAATATTAGGGAATCTTGAAGGTAAAACTTCAGGTTCTCTCTCGCTTTCATCGAAGTTAGGATTGAAATTAACAGTGTCTTTGTTAATATTTCTAAGTAATTCTAATGAAATCTTAGATAATCTTGATTCTGTGTAACGCATTGCTGCTGCACCATAACCTTCAATATTACCAAAGTTACCATGTCCATCAACTAACATATATCTATATGAGAAGTCTTGTGCCATACGAACCATTGCTTCGTAGATTGAAGAATCACCATGTGGGTGATATTTTCCCATAACATCTCCGACAATTCTTGCACTCTTTTTATGAGGTTTGTCAGGAGTATAACCAGATTCATACATTGAATATAAAATACGTCTGTGAACAGGTTTTAAACCATCTCTTAGATCAGGAATAGCACGAGCTGTAATAACACTCATAGAATAATCTAAGAATGAATCTTGAATTTCTTTAACTATATTATTTTTTTCTAATCTATCCATTCCTAAACCCTCCTAAACATCTAAGTTTGCATATGTTGCATTATTTTCAATAAACTCACGACGAGGTTCTACTTCCTCACCCATTAATTTAGAAAATACTTCATCTGCAGCAATAGCATCTTCTACTGTAATTTGTCTTAAAACTCTTGTTTTTATGTCCATTGTTGTTTCATTTAACTCATCTGCATCCATTTCTCCTAAACCTTTCATACGAGCAATCTCATACTTAGTACTTTTATCTAATGATGCAAGATATTCATCTCTTTCAGCTTCATCTAACACATATTTACGAGTTTTACCATGTGTAATTCTATATAGTGGAGGTTGAGCAGCATATACATGTCCAGCTTCAACTATAGGTCTAAAGAATCTATAGAATAATGTTAATAATAATACACGAATGTGACTACCATCAACATCAGCATCTGTCATGATAATAATCTTGTGATATCTAAGTTTATTAAGATCAAACTCATCACCAATACCAGTACCAAATGCAGTAATTATAGTTCTTATTTCTTCATTACCTAAAGCTTTATCAAGTCTAGCTTTTTCAACATTTAAAATCTTACCACGTAATGGAAGAATTGCTTGAGTCATTGAGTCACGCCCTTTAATAGCACTTCCACCGGCAGAATCACCCTCAACTAAGAATATTTCACTAACAGTAGCATCTTTACTCTTACAATCACTTAATTTTCCATAGAAATTAGTAACATCTAAATCCCCTTTTCTACGAGTAAGTTCTCGTGCTTTCTTAGCTGCTACTCTAGCTCTAGAAGCTGTCATTGCTTTATCTAAGATAATTCTAGCTTCATCTGGATTTTCTAATAAAAATCTTTCAAAAGCTTCACTAAATATCTTATCTGCAATACTTCTAACTTCACTATTACCTAGTTTTGTCTTAGTTTGTCCTTCAAATTGTGGATTTGGATGCTTACAAGAAATAATCATTGTAATACCTTCACGTACATCTTCACCAGTAAGAGGATCATCTTTTTCTTTTAAAATGTTATTAGTAACTGCATATTTATTAAGAATTCTTGTTAAAGCACGTCTAACACCATCTTCATGAGTACCACCTTCAGGTGTAGTAATGTTATTAACAAATGAATAAATACTTTCATTATAACTTTCATTATATTGAAGAGCTACTTCAATACTAATATCACTTTCTTTTCCAGCAACATCAACAATAGTTTCATGAATTGGACCTTTATTTTTATTAAGCATTTGAACATATTCAACAAGTCCACCTTCATAACAGAAAGAATCTTTCTTATCAGCTTCTCTATCATCATATAAAGAAATTCTTAATCCTTTATTCAAGAAAGCTAATTCTTTTAATCTATTTTTTAAAATATCGTATTCATAAACTGTAGTTTCAGTAAAAATACTAGGATCTGGTAAGAAATGAACTGTAGTACCTGTTCTATCTTTATCACAAGTATCAATTATTTTTAAATCAGCTTCAGGATGTCCACCCTTACTATATCTTTGATAATAAACGTTTCCATCACGATATACTTTTACTTCTAAAAATTCAGATAAGGCATTAACTACTGATGCACCAACACCATGTAGTCCTCCAGATACTTTGTATCCACCGCCACCAAATTTACCACCAGCATGTAATACTGTATAAACTGTTTCAACAGTACTTTTACCAGTTTTTGGATGGATATCAGTTGGAATACCACGTCCATCATCTTTAACAATAATACTATTATCCTTACAAATAGTAACTTCAATGTGACTACAATATCCTGCTAAAGCTTCATCAATTGCATTATCAACAATTTCCCATACTAAATGGTGAAGACCTCTAGAACTAGTAGTACCAATATACATACCAGGACGTTTTCTAACTGCCTCTAATCCCTCTAAAACTTGAATGGCTGATGAATCATATTGTTTTTCTACTTTTTCTTCATTCATATTTTATTCCTACTTTCTTTCTACATTTCCTTTTTTAACATTATAAATACAAGAATTTTCTAAATACTTTTTATTAATATTTTTTAAATCAGTAGTTGTAATAATACTTTGTATTTCTCCATTATTTATTATTTTTAGTAATTTATTACGTTTCTTTATATCTAATTCACTAAAAATATCATCTAATAATAATACTGGGTAAGTACCACAATACTCTTTAAATATAGGTATTTCAGATAATTTAAAAGAAATAATTGATAATTTTTGTTGTCCTTGGGATCCATAATATCTTAAATCATAACCCTTATATTCAAAATAAAAGTCATCTCTATGAGGACCATACATGGTCATACCATAATTTAATTCTTTTAAATAATTCTTCTTTAATGTATGTTTTAACTTTTTACGAATACTTTCACTATCATATTCCTCTATATTAATATTAGGAACATATTTTATTACTAATCCTTCATCATTAGCTATTTCTTTATAATACTCATTAATATGTAGATTAATATAATCTATATATTCTTTTCTTTTTTGATAAATTAATACAGCTTTTTCTATTAATTTATCAGTAATAATATCTAAATATGTTTGATCAGCAATACTATTATTAAATAATATTTTTAAATACTCATTTCTCGTCTTTAAAAGTTTATTATATTCATTATAAGCTTTTAAATAATCCTTAGATATTTGAGATAATTCTATATTTAATAAATTTCTTCTTACATTAGGAGATCCTTTTATAATTTCTAAATCATCAGGTGTAAATATAATAACGTTTAAATAAGATATATAATCTGCAACTTTTTTTATAGGAGTCTTATTTACTTTTAATTTTTTTATATCATCAGTAATTTCAATCTCTAATTTAGAAACAACCCTATCATTTTTAACTACTCCACTTAACTTACATTTATCTTTATCAAACATAATAATATTAGGACTAACACCAATTCTATGTGATTTCGTTAATGCAAGTATAGTAATTCCTTCAAGTATATTTGTTTTACCTTGAGCATTATCTCCAACAAATATATTCATGTTGTTTCCAAATTCAACAGTTGTGTTTAAATAATTTCTAAATCCAACTAAGCTAATTTTAGTGATTTTCATTTAAAACTCATTAAACGACCCATATAATCACCTTTCCCCTAATGTCGTATTCCTATACATACACTAACATTATACCATAAATACCCTAAAAAAACACAAAAAATAGTTATTTTTAACTATTTTTATGGTTTCTAAGTATTAAATCTAACCTTGAAGCACGAGATAATTGATTTTCTATTGTCCTATAGGAACTATCTACTATTATTTCTGTCTTATTATCAAAAATTATCTTAGTATTATTAGCATCAATCTTCTCAATTTTTTCTACTCTCTTTAAACTAATCCATACACAATCTTCAGATAATGGTGAAGTAGTAGGAAAAACTATTAAATTACTACTATCCTCTATTACTATAGGTACTTTATATTCAGCACCTAACATTTCTTTAGCACCATCTTTTCTTCCTTCATATGTACTACCAAAATACTTACAACTTTCTTCCATAATCTGATATGGAGTTTGTTTAATGATATATCTATCATCATCTTCATATACTACACTACTATTTTTTTCATTAGGCAAAATAGCTAAAGTCCCTTTACTTATTTCATATTTCATAAAATCCCCCTGAAAAATTAAATTTTCGACATTTACTTTATCAACAACTTTTGTCGAAAAAACTCTGTATTTGTCGAAATAAGTAAAAAAATAAGTTTTTATTTATATTTTTTCACAAAAAAAGAGGATTATTCCTCTTAATATGTTCTAATTGGTAAAACTAATTGTGTTAAAGTTTCATCTTCTTTAGATTTTATTAATATAGGTTTAATTTCTCCTACAAAATGAATATCCACATTTTCTGTTGAAAAACTCTTTAATGCTTCCATCATATATCTAGCACTAAATGATATTTTAATATTTTCTTTATTATTCTTCTTAATAGTCATTTTTTCTTCTACTCTACCAACTTCTACAGAACTACTCTTTAATATTAAAGTATCTCCATCTGTTTCTAAAGTAACAATATTCTTTTCTTTATCACTAGTTAAAATACTAACACGATCAATAACATTATAGAAATCATTAAGATTTGTACTAATTACTAAGAAAGAATCATCTGGTAATAAATTAGAAGTATTTGGATAAGTACCATTAATTAATCTAGATTCAAATTTTAAATTACCTGATTTTAATAATACTTTATTATTGAATATATGTAATTCTACATCTTCTAATTCACCATCTAATATTTTAGTAAATTCTACTAAATTTCTACTAGGTATTACAATATTATAGTTTTCTTCACTAACTTTATCTAATTTAACTACTTTTCTAGCTAATCTATAAGAGTCAGTTGAATTAACTTCTAATATATCCCCTACTATATTAAAATTAATACCAGTTAATACAGGTTTACTTTCTTCATTAGATGAAGCAAATGCAGTTTGATAAACAATATTCTTTAATACACTAGCTTTAATATCTATTTTCTTTTTACTTTCTTCTAATCCTATATTAGGATATTCACTTTCACTTATTCCATTTAAATTAAATTCACTATTAGATGTATAAATTAATATTTTTAAATCATCTATTACTTCTATATTAATATATTCATCTGGTAATTTTCTAACTATATCTAATATATATTTACCTT
>CAMOXZ010000054.1 GCA_946629545.1 uncultured Caryophanales bacterium
ATACTATGAAAATCCCCATTACACATATATGCTATTTTAATTATTATTGCAATTGGAATTAATAATACTAATCCAATTAATGAAATAATAATATCTAAAATTCTTTTTAAAAATAAATAAATGGCCCTTTTTACTCGTAAATATGTAAGATATGAATTACTCATTTGTACATTTGCATTATCCATCTATACTACCTCATTTATGTTTTTTATATTAGTAATTTAATTTTATCATAGATTACACATAAAGGGCAAACTTTTTTATGTTTTTTTTCATAAAAAACAAGCATTATTTAATGCTTGCTTTATATAATTCTATTCTTTTTAGTATTTTATCTTTTCCTAGTATTTTCATAATACTATATAAATCAGGTGATTTTAATCTTCCTGTAACCATTACACGTATTGCTTCACAGATATCTCCAACATGTCCTTTGAAGTTCTCTGGATTATTCTTATAATCTTTTGGACTTGCTGCATAACCGTTATCTGAAGCAAATTCTTTTACAGTGTTAAACCATTCTTCATTAGTTACATCTAAATCTAAATAATTATTTACATAATCTAAGATTAAGTCTGTATCATATACTTTTGTACTTTCATTCTTAGAATAGTTTTCTTTTTCGAATAGATAATCTATTGCATAACTAAATTCTTCTTTAACATCAGAATACTTAGCTATATCTTTTCTTGGTCTATCTCCATCTTTTTCTATATTAAAGAATTTAATCATATCATCTTTATTTGCCATTAAAAGTTCTGCATATTCATTATCATGCTTTAAAGCCCATTTAAGTGTTTCTTCATATACTTCTTCTCCTGTTTTTCTTGAGAAGTAAGTCTTACAAAGATTAACAAGTTTAGCTTCATCAAAACTAGTTCCACCTACTGCTTGTTTATCAAATGAGAAAGTAAAATCACTTATACTTTTATCAGAGTTTTGTAAGTACCATTCTTCAAAATTAGTATTAGTAATAGTAGCTAAATATAAATGTAATGCTTCTATTGGAATACCATTTTCATCATAATACTTAACTCCAAACCATGGATCTTTTCTTTTAGATATTTTTCTAATATTACCTGTTTCAGCATCTTTTATAGTAATTGGTGCGATATGTGCGTACTTTACTGGTTTAAATCCTAAGATTTGGAATAATTGATAATGTAATGGAATAGATGATACCCATTCATCTCCTCTTATTACATGAGTAGTATGCATTAAATGATCATCTATTGCATGAGCAAAATGGTATGTTGGTGTTCCATCTTTCTTTAATAAAACTACATCCATATCATTTTCTGGAAATTTCATTTTTCCTTTAATACAGTCAATTACTTCTATTTCATTTTTAGGATTACCTGGACTCTTTAATCTAATAACATATTCTTCATTATTAGAAAGTTTTTCTTTTACTTCATCAAGTGAAAGATCTCTATCTACTGCATAAACTCCATAAATACCTATTTTTGTTTTATTTATTTCTTGTTCTTCACGGATATTAGCTATTTCTTCTTCAGTCATAAAACATGGATAAGCTAATCCTTTAATAATTAAATCTTTTACATAAGTTTGGTATATTTCAGTTCTTTCACTTTGAATATAAGGACCATACTCTCCACCAAAAGAATAACCTTCTGTAGGAATAATATCAAAATCATGTAATACTCCAGTGATATTTTCAATACCACCTTCTATCATTCTTTTTTGATCAGTATCTTCTATTCTTAGAAAGAAAGTACCTCCACTTTGTCTTGCATATACCATATCTGCAAAAGCAGAAAGTAAATTACCTAAATGAACAGAACCTGTAGGGCTTGGTCCATAACGAGTAACCATAGCTCCTTCATTTAAATTTCTTTCAGGATATTTTTCTTCATAATAATCTCTTGTATTTTTTATATTTGGAAATAAAATCTCTGCAAGTTCTCTTCTTTCTTCTTCTGTCATAATTCCACCTCTTTTTTAAACTATTAGTATTTTACACTATTTTCTTAAAAAAAGAAAGTATTATCTACTTCTTTTAACTCTATTTACATTACCTACTACATCTAAATATTCATTAAACTTTTCTTCATCTACTAGCATATATCCTTTTTCTAGTAATTCTTCAAACTTATTACAATGAAATTGAGGATATGTTAAATCTATTAAATAAAACTCTTCATCATTCTTAAATACTGTATTAAATTGATGTATATATGGATAATCATATTCAGTAGTAGATTCTATTTTATTAGCAATATGTTTTCTACGTAGATTTTCTCCTACTACAGAACTATATATAAAACAAGTAGTTTCTGTAGTTAATCCTTCTAATTCTTTTCTTGTTTCTTCTATAGTTTCTTCTATTTTTTCTTCTAAAAAGTTTTTCTTTATATTAACAATATCTTCTATTTTCATATAAACTCCTATTTGGCTGCCCCAGTTAGATTCGAACTAACGAAATGTCAGGGTCAGAGCCTGATGCCTTACCGCTTGGCTATGGGGCAATTTAATACATGATAATTATATCATGTATTTATTATTATTAATTATTTCTTTTACTGTTTCTTCTATAGTTAAATCTTGTGTATATAATTTATTATTTTCATTATAATTTCTTTCTAAGAAACTATTTAAAAGTATAGTACATCTTTCTTTCATCCTGCAATCCTCTGGTCTTATACTATCTCTTTCTAATAAAGTCTTTTCATCTGTTAGTAATACTACAAACTTAGTATCATAATCTTTAAATACTTCTTTTAATTCAATTATCTTTTTATCATTAATTATATAATTAAATACTACATCATAGTTATTATCTAAATATAATTTAATTGAATTTTCTACTTCTTTCCAAAATATATCTAAATGATTATTCTCTTTCCAAGCAGGAGTGTATGAACCTATTACATGATGATAGAATTCATCTCCTTCTAGTAGTACTGATTTATCTAAAGATTTTGCAATACCTTTAGATATAGTAGTTTTACCAGATCCTGGAGGCCCTGTTACTATATATAGCATACTATCACATTCCTTTTACTAATACTTTTGGTTTATCTTCTTCATCTTGTGGTTTTTCTAATTTATGTTTTGCTAGTTTATCACCTATTTCATCTAGTATTTCTATGAAGTCTTCAGGTAATCTATCCCTAAAGTATCCATTTAATATTTCTTCATTAAAATACTCATCTGGTATATATACAAATTTATTATTTCTATTTGTTTTAAAAATAAATTCGAATTGATACCTAAATGTAGTTGGATCAAATCCTCCTATAAAGTAATCTGTTTTATCATTTGTTCTTCTTCTTACTTCATTCACAAATACTTCTAATTGTTTAATACTCATTATTTTTTTATTTGTAGATATATAGGCATTAGCTGCAACTATATGTGAATTTATTGATTTTCTCATGTTGTTTCCTCTCTTTTTATATTTCTATTAATTCATATTCTCGTGAACCAAATTCTAGTTCACTTGCTCTTTCTATGGTATGTATACCATTTCTTGAATTAACTCTTTCCATAAAGTGTTCTTTACCTGGATCATTAGATTTTAATACAATGTCAATACATGCTTGATCAATAGCAATTGGATCTAGTGAAATAAGCATTCCCATATCTTTCATACATGGATCTTCTGCAACACTACAACAATCACAGTCTACACTCATATTTGCCATTATATTTACAAATACCATATTACCATTAAAGTATTTAACTACAGCAGAAGCTGCTTCTGCCATACTTTCTAAAAATCCTGTTTGATCATTTACATCCCAACATTTAATAGGATCAGATGTAACACCTGCTGAATGTATTAAAGCTTTACCAGCACGAGATGCGCATCCTATTGATAGTTGTTTAAGTGCTCCACCAAATCCTCCCATAGGATGACCTTTAAAATGAGATAACACTAACATAGAATCATATTTTTCTATACCTTTACCTAGAATATCTTTTTTTAGATGTTTTCCATTAGGTACATCTATTTCTATATCAGAATCTTTATCCATTATATCTACATTAAAATATTTATTCCAACCATGGTTTTCTATTACTTTTAAATGATCTTCAGTAAAATCTCTTTTACCATCACCAAATCTCTCACCATAAGCTGTATTACACTCTACTACTGTACCTTTAACATAATCTATTATTGGTTTCCAAAACTCTGGATGAAGATAATTTTGATTACCCTCTTCTCCTGAATGTACTTTAACAGCAATATTACCAGTTAATTCTTTTCCTAATAGTTTATACATTTCAATTAACTTATTAGGATTTATTTCTTTACTATAGTAAACTTTACTTTTCATAATATCACCTATATTTATTATAACAAAAAAAACTCGAAAATCGAGTTTTATTTACTATATTTTTCTAAGAATTTAGTAAATCCTTCTGCATGATATGGAAAATCTTTATTACTATTTATTTCTTATTTAATTTTTTTATATCTTTATAATTTATTTTATACCAGTTAATAAATTCATCAATAGCACTAGTCCTATTATCTGGTCTATTAATTCGCTCTTCATCAGTCATTTCAGCTAATGTTTTAGTACAATTATCAGGTATGAATACAAGCCATAAATTAGACCAAGCTCTTTTTCTAGCTTCACCTTTTATTTTTTTAGATAAAGTACCTTTACTAATTCCAAAGAATTGGTGGTATTCTTCTCCATCATAGAAAGTAAGACAATCTAAGAAGTAACATTTTCTATTTTCTACATCTTTCATTGTTTCTAATAATTCTTCTATATTAGAACTAATACCACTTCTTTTTACAAAAGCTCCTGGGTAGTTTGGATTATTTGGATAGTTTTCTATATAGAACCCTGAATCAGCTACAAATACTGGTTTTTTTAATTCATTATATGCTTCTGTTGCTTTTACTTTAGATATATATTTTATATCATTAATATCAGGCTCATCCAAGTCACATTTAAAGTAATCAATAGTAATATTTTCTTTTTCAAATTTTTCTTTTACTGAGACATATTTACCGTAATTACCTGTTACATAAGTTAAATTTTCCATATTACATTTCTCCTTTAATTACATATTATCAAAAATTGAGGAAATATATATGTCAGTTATAATAAATTTCTAATAATTTTATTTCTTTTATTCTATTTAGATAAAAATGTCTTATTTCTTGTTTTGATTCACAGTAAGCAGCTACTCCCCATTCATTACCTAATAGTATTAAATCATATGGATGAATTATTCTATTAGATATTTCTTTTTTATCTTTAGAATAGTATTGTATACTACATTTTCTTTTTTCTTTTATAGCCTTATTTATAATATTATAGAATTCTTTATTTTTTATATTAATTTCTTTAGGAGTTATAAACCTTTTGGGTACATTTATATTTTGATTTAATACATATCCACCATATGGTCCTTTAATAGTATCTATATAAATACCTGCTTTTTCTATTTCATCTTTATATACTCTAATCATTCGAGGTGTTACTTCTAGTTTTTCAGATAATTCAGCTATACTATATTTTTTACCTGTACTTAAGTATTCAATCATTAATAATACGTTACTTATTTTAGACATAAATACCTCCAAATATGTATTTTATTATAACATATATTTATACACAAAAAAACTAACATTTCTGTTAGTTAATTTCTTAATGGTAGCGCCGGAGAGATTCGAACTCACGACCTATCGGGTATGAACCGATTGCTCTAGCCAACTGAGCTACAGCG
>CAMOXZ010000055.1 GCA_946629545.1 uncultured Caryophanales bacterium
AGTTAGTTACTGGTACATAATAAGTATCTGTATTATCTAAGTACTATATTACTACTTTGTTTATATCTTTAATCTTTGTATATAGTATATTCTTATTTATACCTATATCTTTATTTAGATTAGTATAGTCTTTATAAAACTTATTTTCTACTTGGAATGACACTTCTTTTATATCAGGTAATTCTAATAAAGAATAGACTATTCCTGTGATCATTAGTTCTTCATTATTAGATGTAGTAAATTCTTTAGAAAAGTTTAATAATAAAGAATTAGATTCTATATTATAATTTAGTAATTTAGTATTTTTTGGTATATACCCATTTAAACTACTTGGTATTTTATTATTATTAATAGTTAGATATTCTATTATTTTTTCTATTTTGTTTTTACTATCTATAAATACATCTGTTTTTACTAAGTAATTATCTTTATTTAATAAATATATTTTATCTGTAGATAAACTAGCAATATCTTCTATTTCTAAATTAGTTCTTAATACTTTAGGTTTTTGTGTAGTAGGTATTGTATAAATAGTTAGTATTATTAACATAGATAATGTAGTTATAAATATTTTTCTTAGAGCTTTTCTTTTTAACATAATATCACCAATAAATAATATGAAAAAACGTACTATAATAGTACGTTATATAGATAATTCTTTTAATTTTAATAATTCTACTACTGCACTTGCCCTACCATTTACTCCTAATTTTTGCATTACATTTGAGATATGGTTTCTAACTGTTTTTTCACTTATTCCTAATCTATTAGCTATGTCTTTAGTATTATAATTATCTATTAATAAATTGAATATTTCTTTCTCTCTAGGAGTTAGAATCATTATAAATCACCTAAAATATATTATGTGATTAGTAAGTTTTGTTGTATGTATATACCTATTATTTTTTTTGAAATTTAATAGTTATATTTATTCTATTTTCATATTTAGATTGAATTAATCTCATAATTTCATTAGCTTTCTTTTCATTATGTTCATTAGATATACAAACTGTTTCTATATTATTATTATCTTGTTTTACAAAGCAATCTAATTTTAATTCTTTTTTTATTTGTTTTTCTAGTTTTTCTTCTTTACCTTGTATTTCATTTAAATATTTTAATTGTTCGTAGATATTATTTTTTTCTTCTGTAGATAATTCTTCTTTAGTTAAGTCTTTTTGTAGTTTTGTTATTGTTTCTTGTCTTTCTTCTTCTAGATTTACTCTCATAGCTACTAACATACTTTCTTCTTCTACTTCTTCTACTACCTCTTTAGTTTCTTTATCTTCTACTATGTTTTCTACTTTAGATAATAAGTCTTTTGGCATAGTTACATAGTATACTCCTAGTATTAGTATTAAACTGAATAATGTTAAAAACCATAAATTTTGTTTGCTTATCATATATCCTCCGATCAATAAAAATATATGAAAAAAAAGATTAGAATATTCTAATCTTTTATTAATTATTAATTAATATTAATTAATACTTATCTTACTTCTTTTTGAAGATAATATCGTCCATTGGTTTAGCGCCTTCATATTTATCTTTATTGAATGCTAAGATTGCACCAAATATTAATGGTAAGAAGAATAATCCTACAGCGAATCCTGTATCTTTACCAAATGCATTAGCAGTTGATTTAGCTAATAAGATTCCAAAGTAAATAGTTGCAGCCATAGAAGCTAAGTAACCAAGAATTGGAATTAATGCTACGATTGGACAACCAACAAATACAATTAACATCCACCATGGACTAACACCAACGATTTCACACATTGTGTAGATATTGTAGAATGGGATAAGTGATTTCCATCCTTCTTTACCTGCTTTTGTGAATATTTTCCATGCAACAACAATTGAAAATGCACAAATAGCTAACATAACTACTACATATGCGATAACGAATCCAAGTCCTAATGCAAGACCACTTGTTTGAGCAGCACTTGGTGTTCCATAATTATATGTATATGTCATCTAAACTCCTCCTTTCATAATTTTTTGGACAGCTTTCATTAAACCAAGCTTTCCGTATGGATATGTTAGAGATCCTTGCATATATGCAATATATGGTTCTCTAATTGGTCCATCACAAGATAATTCTATAGAGGAACCTTGAGTAAATGATCCGCTAGCCATAACTACCTTATCACTATACCCAGGCATATCCCATGCTTCTACCCTAGCATTTGAATCAATTGCAGAGCCTTCTTGAATTCCACGAGTGAATTCTATTAAATCATCAGGATTACCAAAAGTAATATTTTGTACAATGTCAACTCTTTCATCATTGTATTTTGGTTCTACTTCGTAACCTAACTTTTCTAGTACTCTACTTGTTAGCACTGCAGTTTTTAATGCAGAACTAACTACACTAGGAGCCATATATAAACCTTGAAGGATTTGTTTATTAATTCCTAAACTAGGCCCGACCTCACGGCCTTCGCCCGGAAGTGTTAATCTTTCAGCACATAATTCTACTAAATCATGACGTCCAGCTATATAGGCACCATTAGGAGCAATTCCTCCACCTAGATTTTTAATTAATGAGCCAACTATTATGTCCGCACCAGCTTCTACAGGCTCGGTTGCGTTAACAAATTCACAATAACAGTTGTCTATCATTATTATAACATCTTTATCTATATTTTTAATAGTTTTTATTACATTTTTTAATTTTTCTAAACTAATACTTTTTCTTGTAGAATATCCTTTACTTCTTTGTATTTCTATTACTTTTACTTTATTTTCTTTTAAATACTTTTCTATTTTATCATAATCAAAATCATCATTTACTAAGTCTATTTGATCATATTTAATATTATAACTTTTTAATGAACTAGGGTTTTCTTTAATACCTATTACTTCATCTAATGTATCATATGGTTTACCTGTAATACTTAAAAGTAAATCTCCTGGTCTTAGTAAGGCAAATAAACATACATTTAAAGCATGACTTCCTGAGATAAATTGACTTCTTACTAAACAATCTTCTGCGTTAAAGATAGTTGCGAATACCTTTTCTATTTTATCTCTACCTAAATCATTATAACCATATCCAGTAGTTTCATTAAAACAGCTTTCAGTTATTTCATTTTTTTGAAAAGCATTTAATACTTTTAAACTATTTAATTCTGATATTTTATCTATCTTT
The DNA here is from genome assembly GCA_946629545.1 of uncultured Caryophanales bacterium. Classification (GTDB taxonomy): domain Bacteria; phylum Bacillota_I; class Bacilli_A; order RF39; family UBA660; genus UBA3789. The sequence goes on from CAMOXZ010000055.1 coordinate 3,155, forward strand.
GTAAACTCTTCTTTACAATCTTCTTCACATGAATTAATTAGTTCTACTACTTCTTCACTTATTCCTAAATCTTTATACATATAATCCCCTCGAGTACGTATTATACAACATATTAATTATATTTTCCACCATCAACTCTAATAATTGAGTCATTTATATAATTTGCTTTAGAACTAGATAAGAATAATACTACATTAGCAATATCTTCTGGTTCCGCAAATCTATTTAATAATATCTTTCTTTTTTCTTCAGTTATTTGGTCTATACTTAAATCTTTATTCATACTTGTTTTTGTCCATCCTGGACATACACAATTAACATTTATAAATGGAGCAAATTCTAAAGCTAAGTTATGAGTTAAAGAAATAACTCCTGCTTTAGATGCATCATAATCACAACTTTCTGGGTAGTATGTATCAATAGCATTAGTACTACTAATATTAATTATCTTACCCTTCTTTTGTTGTAACATAATTTTTCCCACATATTTAGAAACTAAATAAGTTCCTAATAGATTAACATCTAATACTCTTTTAAATTCTTTTACTGTTTTATCTAATAATAAAGAATCACGTGATACTCCAGCATTATTAACTAATATATCTATTCCTCCAAAGTAATCAATAATAGTATTTACCATATTCTCTACTTCTTCTTCATTAGATATATCACATTTTATTACTAATGCTTCTACATTATATTCTTCTTCTATTTCTCTTTTTAGTTCTAATGCTTCTTCTTCATGATGACAATAATTTATTACGACATTAGCACCGGCTTTTGCAAATTCTTTTATGCAGGCAGCACCTATACCTCTATTACTTCCTGTAACTAAAGCTACTGTTTTATTCATAACACCACTCCATTACTTATAATTATTTAAATATTCTTTTAAATATTCTTTTGATTCAATATCTACCATATATGAAATTACTTCTCCCTTTTCAATATATATTATTGTGGGAGCATATATATTATTTAATTCTAGTTTTTCTAACATCTTATCATAATCTTTTTCTTTATCTTTATTTACTTCTTTATAATCTACATTATTCTCATCTAATGTTTCTTTTAATTTTTTACACTTACTACAATTATTTTCTGTAATATATAATAGAACTGTTTTACTAGTAGTAATTTCTTTTAGTAATTTGCTTTCTTTATATAGTATTTTATTTTTAAATATAAAAAATACAGGTATAGTAAAAACTAATACAATTAATACTACAAAAATTGCTTTCTTAACCATTTGTCTAAATTCTGGATCATTCATACTATCACCTATTATATATTTTATCAAATAATGTCTATATATAAGTAAAAAAATGTAAATTATTGTTAATTTACATTTTTCTTTACATTATATTCTTTCTACTTTAATATAAGCTTCTTCATCATTAAGTTCACATTTATCTGTTAGAGAGATATCTTTTATTAATTCATCTCCTAATACTTCATTCATAACATAGTCTTTATACATATCTAACATTTTATCAATTTGATCTGTACCATTATAGTAAACTTTAATATGATCAGTTATTATGAAGTCTGCTTCTTTACGAAGTGATTGAACTTTACGTACGAATTCTCTAGCTAATCCTTCAAGAATTAATTCTTCTGTTAATTCTGTATCTATAACTACTATTGTTTTATTATTAGATGTTGAAGCATAACCTTCTTTTTGTTTGATTGATATAATCGTATTTTCATTATTTAATTCAAAGTCTTCTCCATCTAATTTAACAGTTAATCCTGATTCATTTATCTTAGCTATTTCATTAGAAGTTAATTTAGATAAAACATTTTGTAATTCTTTAATTTTTGGTCCTAAAGTTTTACCTAATACTTGGAAGTTTGGTTTAACAATATATTCTAAGTATTCAGTCATATCTTCTTTAAACATAACTTCTTTTACATTTAATTCTTCTTTAATTACTGGTAGTAAGTCTCCAATAATCATTTCATCTGACTTAGGTAAGATTAAGCTTTGGATTGGTTGACGTACTTTGATGTTTACTTCTTCACGAGCAAATCTACCTAATGAACATACATCTCTAACAAGATCCATTCTTTCTTCTACAGCTTCATCTATTAAGTTATTATCTTCTACTGGATAATCAGCTAAATGAACTGAATCACCATTAGTTAATTTTTCATAGATTTCTTCAGTTAAGAATGGTGTGATTGGAGCACATAATTTACATAATGTAAGTAATGCTTCATACATAGTTAAATAAACAGCTTTTTTAGATTCAGTTAATTCACTATCCCAGAATCTACGTCTATTACTTCTAATATACCAGTTAGATAAATCATCATTTAAGAATGGTACTATT
>CAMOXZ010000056.1 GCA_946629545.1 uncultured Caryophanales bacterium
AGATAAATTATTATATCCAATAAAAGTAATAGGATTAACTACTGATAGAGATTATTTATATGAAAGAATAAATAAAAGAGTAGATATAATGATTAATAATGGATTATTAGATGAGATTAATTCATTAAAAGAAAAATATCCTAATTCTAGGATACTTAATAGTGGAATAGGGTATAAAGAATTCTATGATTACTTATATAATTCTAAAGACATAGATAGTGTTATAGAAAGTATTAAACAAGATTCTCGTAGATTTGCTAAAAGGCAATATACTTTCTTTAACCATCAATTTGAAACTAAATGGATAACAGTAAATTTCAATAACTTTAATAATACAATAGAAGAAGTATTAAATTATATAAAAAAATAAGAAGCTATTAATTAGCTTCTTTTAATTCTAAATACATATTTTGATTAAAATTATGTTCACTTTTTTCTAACTCTAATAATTTCTTAGTATCAATCAACATATATTCATGATTAACTCTTTCAGAACCATCACTCATTACTGGATCATCCCAAGTTAAATCTATATGGTACCATTTATCATCTATTTCTACTACATTCCATACATGCATATATGAAGATACTCTATAATTCTTTAATTTCATCTTTTCTAAGAACAATTGCATTAAATCAGTATATCCACCACATAATGCATAACCTTCAAATAAAGGTCCATAAGCTATATCAGATTTATAATTAATAATATTATTATCACTTCTATCTGAATCATATTTAGTATGTTCAATTATATAATCATGGAATATCTTAATATTCTCTTTATCAGATAATTTATCGTTATATAGTTTATTATATAATTCATCTACTTTTTTATTTATTCTTTCAATATCATCTTCGTTATAAGGTCTAGTAATACTAATAGTAACTTTACCTAAATTATCAAATTCAGTTTCTATATGAGAAAAAGCATTATATGGATGAACATAATTATTTATACTAGAAAGTAATGATTGATCATTAGCAATATTTTCTACATCACTTAAACAATCTTCATATTCTTTAGGACAATAAAATGTATATTCTTCTTCACCAGAATTAATCACAGTATAATATACATTTAATAAATCTTGAAAATTACTAGGTACTATATCATATATATTTTGTACATAAAGGAAATCATAATCTCTATAATACTCATTTATATTTGTAATAGATACTTTAGTAGTATTAGATGAAAAATAAGTATTAAGTAGAGTAGTAATACTCTCTCTTTTTATTAAAACAACACCAGTAAGTATCAAAAATAAACTAAGCGTAATTAATAATTTAGCAACTTTCTTCATATTATCTATCCTCTAGATTAATTGTATTATAAATAGTATTTAAAGTAAATAAAAAAACCAATTATTTATAATTGATTTTTTATTTCATTTCATTCTTCATTTTAGTTAATCTAGATTTTAATCTAGCAGCTTTATTTTTATGAATTTTTCCACTAGACATAGCTTTATCAACTCTTTGAATAGCTATATTTAAATTATTACTAGCAGCTTCTTTATTTCCTTCTTTAACTTCTTTTTCGAATTTCTTAATTGCAGTCTTCATACTAGCAGTAATTAATACATTAACATCTGCTTTTTTAGCATTAGAACGCATACGTTTTTTAGCACTTTTAATATTTGGCATAATCTCACCTCACTTTTGTAAACAAGTTAATTCTATCAAATAATTATAAAAAAAGCAATAAAAAAACACATTTCTACAAATTATTTTATTCTTAAGAATTATATTAATACTGGTGATTCTATGAAAAAACATAAAAAACTATTTACCTTTTCAATGATTACTCTAGGTATAATACTAAGTTTCAAACAACTAGAATCATCTAAAGTAAAAATAAGTAATAAGGAGTTTTCTAAGTTAATTATAGATAATACATATAATTATGATACTAATATCATATCTCAAGCAATTAACTATGTCATAGATAATAATGATCCTATTAAACTAATGAGTAATGAATATACAAAGTATTTAAGTAATACAAATGAACCTGTAGTAACAGAAGAAACATTACCTTTAATATACTTGTATAATTCTCACCAGACTGAAGAATATAAACCTAGTACTTATGCAGAATTTTCTATAAACCCAACAGTATTAATGAATAACTATATATTAGAAGATATCTTTAATAAGAATGGATTTAAAACTATAGTAGAAGAAAGTTCTATAAAAGAAATATTAAATAATAATAATTGGAACTATAACTATAGTTATAAAGCTAGTAGAATTCTTCTAGAAGAGACTATTATAAATCATCCATCATTAAAATACTTTATAGATATACATAGAGATAGTCTACCCCATAATAAAACTACTATTACTATAGATAATAAAGATTATGCTAAAGTAATATTTCTAATAGGATTAGAAAATCCTAATTATGAAGAAAACTTATCTTTTACAGAAAAAATAAATAATAAAATGAATGAATTATATCCAGGATTAAGTAAAGGTATATATAAAAAAGGAGGTCCTGGAGTAAATGGAGTATATAATCAAGATTTTTCTAAATATACAATATTAATAGAAATAGGAGGTTATGAAAATACAACTAACGAAGTATTAAACACAGCTATTGCTTTCTCTAAATGCTTTATGGAGGTTATAAATGAATAAGATAATTAAACTACTTATAATCATAATAACTATATTTTTCTTATCATTATACTTTAGTAATTATAATAATGAGTATTATGAAAATAAGACTTACTTGACACAAGAAGCAATAAAAAACTATGAAAAAGATCTAAAAGAGGGTAAAATAATATTAGGAGATAAATATTTACCTAAAGAAAAGAATTATAATAATAGTATTTCTAAATTAGGATTAAAATCATCTAGTCTAATAGAAAAACTAATTAATAGAGGTCTTAAATATATATTAGGATACCTAGATTAAGTTGAAAATTATAATTATTTATGGTATAATATATGACTAATTTGGAGGGGATGCTTATATGGAAAGTTGGGCAACCGTAAATATAGACTTAAATAAGTTTATAGATATTTGTAGTAATGGTAGAAAGTCAAAAGAAGAATTATTAGAAGACTTTAAAATTATGAATGATAAAAACATTCATGAAATATTTGGTTATAGAAAGTTTAATGATGGTTTTACTAGTAAAGTGACTTGTTATAATGATGGAAAACATGTAATAGGTTCAGTATCACCATCATATAAAGAATTCTTAGAGAAGATATTTGATTTATTAAATGTAAATCCAGATTTAAAATACTTAATAGGTAAAGATGATGATAGTTTAACAGAAGTTTTAATGGCAAGAATTGAAATGCTTAGAACAGTACAAAATACAGCAAATTTACAATGTGACTTTCCTATGCTTTATAGAGATTTACAAGATGGTAGAAAGTATATTAATGCCGTTGAAAAAGGATTAGAAGATTTAGAAAAAGATAATACGAAAACAAAAGAAGAAAAAGCAAAAGAAAAACAAAAATTAGAAAAACAAAAAAAATACTTCTATCAATGTGCTATGTCTGGAGGATTTACTGCATTTAATCCTAAAGATGGATTTATCTATAAACAAGTAGAGTTATATACTAGATTTGTACGAGATAGAAAGAAATATAAAGAATTAATTGAAACTAAGCATTATGATGCTTATCTAATAAAGAACTTTGATGAAACTAAAATGGCTTTATATATAGTAGATGGTTATTTAAAAGCTATTAATGCTATAGATAATAGAGATAAACAAGTAAAGTATTATAACTTAGTAGAAAAATTCCTAAATAATAGTAAAGTTAAAAAAGATGTAGAAATAGTAATAGATGGAAGAACTATTAACTATGAAGATATTAGTAAAAGAGCAAAAATTGCTCATAGTAAAATAAATAGAGTAGATATAAAACTAGAATGGGAATTACTTCCTATAGGTTCAGGTTTTGTATATAAAGGTGGATCTGGTACTAGTAGAAGAACATCTATGTCAGAAGAAGAAAAACAAAGATTAATTAGTATTGGTAAAGAACAAACAGAATTCTTTATGAATAGTAAATATAGTGCTAAAGCTATTGGATTAAAGAAATTTGCAGGATACTTTGCTTATATATATCCAAATGGTATAGTAGTACTTGAAAAAGATTTTAGAGAAAAATATCCAACAACAGCAGAAGGTGCTATTTATATAATGAAAGCACAAGACTTTGAATTATTAAGTGCTATTGGTAAAACAGATTTAATTTATCATCCATTATTACTAGGACATAAATATCATAGTGGTGATTGGAAAACAAAAATAGAAGCATTCATAAATGAAGAAGGAACACCAGAAGATCAACAAGCTGCACAAAATTTAATTCAAAAAATGGAAGATGAGCAAAATAAAAGAAGCAAGTAATTGCTTCTTTTTTATTGATATAATTCTTTCTTAATTAATTCTAGATTATCTTTTGTAATAGAAATATAATCCTCTTTTTCACTACGTTCTTGATCAGTAATATTATCTAATCTATGTAGTTCACTAGTTTTTATACTAGAATATTCAGACATAAGAGTTTTTGCGTTCTCAGAAAGTTCTTCACCTTTAAATGTAAATACATAACTAATAGAACCATCATCCATTAAGTTTTCAGCATCACTTAAAGTTTTTTGACTAGCATTATCATCTATACAAATAACATTAAGACCAAACTTTTCTAAATATTTTAAAGCACTATCTGCTACTATAATAGTTTTATTATTAGTAGATTCACTAGCTAATCTAAACTCTGTATCTAATTCACTTAATTCAATCTTTAATTCATCATATGCATCATCAACATCTTTTTTTAGATAAGCACTAGAAGCATACTCTGATAAACTACGTCTAACATTTTGACTCATCATTAATAATGAACTAGGATTTAACCATAACTCTTCAGGAGAGTATTCAGTTTCAAGTACATATGCTGTATCAATTATTTTTAAGTCTGGGTTAATAGCAAGTAATTCTAAAGCAAGTTTTCTTTCTTTTTCAATTAATCCATTATATACAAATAAATCTTTATGAGCATATTCATTCTTTTGTTTCTTACTAATCTTATAATTATCTATTAATATACCATCTGGATATATTGAAGTAATAGTAGAATGCTTTCCATATAAAGTTCTAACTATATATTCATTAGCATAATTAGTAACACCAATTTCTATATCATCCATAGAATCATTAGTACATCCACTAACAAAGAATGGAATAATTAATATAAGTAATAAAAATAATAATTTCTTTTTCATTTTTTCTTCTCCCTTTTTGGTACTGGATCATATATATTTTTACTTAAAGGATTACATCTAATTATTCTTTTAATACCCATATAAGTACCTTTAATAGATCCATATTCTTTAATTGCTTCTTTAGTATACTCAGAACAAGTAGGAATAAACCTACAATGTTTATGTGATGAAAATGGAATTTTTTGATA
>CAMOXZ010000057.1 GCA_946629545.1 uncultured Caryophanales bacterium
TGAAAAAATATATTATAAGTATAATAACTCTAATATTAATAGTAATACTTGTATTAGGATTATTTGTATTAATGAAAAATAAGACATTCTTTAAAGACAAATATATAGGTATAAATAATCAAGAAATATTTATACCAAAGTATTCGTATTTCAAAGATGAATGTTGTATGACAGCAGCTACTTTTTATTCTTTAAGAAGTAAGAAAGTATTAGAAAAAGAAATAAATAAATATATGGAAGACTTTAAATATTTTGAAAATGATAATACTTATGGTTATCAAAAAGATAAGTTATTCATACAAAAATATGAAGTAATAGATGAATTAATATATAGAAAGATAGTAATAGTTTATTAGAAAGAGGTAGTATATGAAAATAAAATGTGAGTATTGTAATAATTATATTGATGATTCTGATGAAAAATGTCCTGGTTGTGGATCACCTAACAGATATTATAATAGAGTAGGAAATCAAGTACCTACAACTATAGAAGAACTAGAAAAGTGGTATAAAGATCATAATCTTCCACCATATGAAACAACTAGATTCTTTATAGGAATTAATTATACTGAACCAAAAGCATTTGGTATTTATAAAGATGAATCTACTGGTAAATTTATTGTATATAAGAATAAAGATACAGGAGAAAGAAAAATACGCTATGAAGGTAAAGATGAAAAATATGCAGTAAATGAATTATACTTAAAACTAAAAGAAGAAATTCTTCATCAAAAGAGTTTAAATAATAATAGTGGTAGACCAACTACTACTAAAACATTACCTAAAAGTGTATTAGCTATTATAATAGGAGCTATAGTAGCACCTATATTAATAGAATTATTTATTGTAGGATTATTCTTTATATTACCTAAAGGACCATCAAGAGGATACTATAATATAAATGGCCAAGAATATTATTATGTATCAGGTGATTGGTATATATTTAATAATGATTGGACTTCTACATCAGAACCAACATATGATGGTAATATAAGTGATTATTATGATGGATATAGTTATGGTGGTAATGATAATTATACAGATATAACTACAAGTTCAGTATATGATGAAAGTTGGGATACAAGTAGTTCTAGTAGTAGTGATTGGGATTCCAGTAGTAGTTGGGATTCTAGTGATAGCTGGGACTCAAGTAGTACAGATTGGGGTAGTGATTGGTAACGGAAAAGAAAGCTAAAGAAGTAAGAGAAGAAAAGAAAGAAGAAGAAAACTATTGGATGGTAATAGGTATGAGTATAGGAATGTGTATAGGAGCAGGAATAGGTGCTGCTGCAAATCAAATAGCCATATACTTACCAATAGGAATGTGTTTAGGTATGAGTATAGGTATAGCTCTAGATGCATCTAAAAAGAAGAAAAAGTAATTTTTATTACTTTTTTTGTTGCGTTATTTTTAATAATGAGTATAATTGAATATGGAAATCATTTTCATATTGGAGGTGGCATTATGAATAGAAATGAATCATATAAGACAAAACAAAAAGACATAATACTTGATATTATTAAAAAACAAAATCATGAGTTTACTATTAAAGATATCTATGAATCTATAAAAGATGAAGTAGGATTAACTACAGTATATAGATTAGTAGATAAATTAGTAGAAGAAAAACGAATTAATAAAACAATTGATTCTACTAATACTACATATTATCAGTATTTAGAGGAATGTAAAGAAGAAAACCATTTCTATTTAAAATGTGATAAGTGTGGTAACTTAATTCATGTAGATTGTGATTGTATTGAAGAGTTAACTAACCACATCTTTAAAGATCACAAATTTAAACCAAGCAAAGACCATATAATCATCGATGGTACTTGTAGTAAATGTATAGGAGGAAAGTAAAATGATGGATTGTATAATGGATGGATTAATAGATACATTAAAACTATTACCATATCTATTAGTAACATTCTTAGTATTAGAGTTTATTGAACATAAACTAAGTAAGAAAAATCAAAAAGCATTAGAGAAAAATAAAAAAATAGGTCCTTTAGTAGGAGGTTTATTAGGAGCTTTACCACAATGTGGTTTTAGTTCTATGGCAGCAAATTTATTCTCTGCTAGAGTAATTACAATGGGTACATTAATAGCTGTATTTTTATCTACAAGTGATGAAATGTTACCAATTCTATTAAGTGAAAAAGCTGATATTAAATTAATCTTAGGAATAGTAGGATTCAAAGTAGTAGTAGGTATAATAATTGGATTTATAATTGATTTAATATATAGAAAGAAAATTGAAAAAGAAGAAATACATGAATTATGTGATCATGACCATTGTCATTGTAAAGAAAAGAATATTATTCTTTCTAGTATAATTCATACTCTAAAAATAGGATTATTTGTACTTATAGCTAACTTATTAATAAATATAATAATTTATAAAGTAGGGGAAGATACAGTATCAAGTATTCTATTAAATAATAATATATTAACTTACTTTGCATCTAGTTTAATCGGTTTAATTCCAAACTGTGCTGGTAGTGTTATTATAACTGAATTATATTTATCTAAATTAATAACTATTGGTACTATGTTGGCAGGATTATTAACTGGTAGTGGTTTAGGTATATTACTATTATTTAGAATAAATAAAAATATAAAAGAAAACTTATCTATACTAGGTATAATATATTTTATAGGTATAATTATAGGAATAATTGTAGACTTATTTATTTAATTATGATATCCTTTAATAGTAGAAAATAGGAGGAATTATGAATAAGAGAAAACAATTATTTTTAACTACAGGAATTATATTTGTAATAGCTATAGTATATACATTATTAGTTAAATACTATGATGTAGCTAGTATAGGACCACAAAATAGTTCAGTAGGATTTAGTGGTATTAATGCTGCTATACATAAATTATTCCCATTTAGTGAAGGATGGTACAAATTTACTAAATACTTTGGTTTAATTCCAGTATTATATGGAGTATATTATGGAATAAACGGAATACTTCAATTAATAAAGTATAAATCATTAAAGAAAGTAGATAAAAGATTAATATATTTATTAGTATTTTATATCTTAATGGCAATAACATTTGTCTTCTTTGAAAAAGTAATTATTAATTATAGACCAGTATTAGAAGATGGTGCTTTAGAAGCAAGTTTCCCATCTACACATACATTAATAGCCGTATGTTTCTGTGCATCAAGTCTATTTATTAGTAAATACTATATAAAGGATAAAAAAGTATTAAAAATATTTGATAGTGTAACTTATGTATTGATGATATTCCTAGTAGTAGGTAGATTAATTGCAGGATGTCATTGGTTTACTGATATTCTAGGAGGAATAATTATTTCTACATTCTTAGTATCACTATATTATTCATTAATTTATACAAATAAAAAAACAAGTAATTAAAAACTTGTTTTTTTAATTTTTATTTAATATTCGTACTATAAACTTAAAACATAAAAAAAGATGATAAATGATTAATTAAAACATTAAACTCACTAAATCAATATGTAAGTATTAGTACTTTCTTCCTACACCTTTTTAATAATAAATTCTATTATATAACTAATACTTAATATAAATTTTATATTCGATAGAAAAAGACTAATTATTTAGTCTTTTTTATGTTATAATTATTATGGTGAGAATATGTCAAAATTATATTTTAGATATGGAGCTATGAATTGTGGTAAATCAACTGCTTTAATGCAAGTAGCACATAATTATGAAGAGAATAATAAAGTGGTAAAAGTAATTAAATCTAAAATAGATACCAAAGCAGATGATAGATTATCATCACGTATAGGTATAGAAAGAAAAGTAGATATTCTAATAGAAAAAGATGAATCCTTTGAGAAATACTATGATGAATGGAATAATACTGTAGATTGTTTATTAGTAGATGAAGCACAATTTTTATCTAGTAAGCAAATAGAAGAATTATGGATAGTAAGTAAAATGTATGATATTCCAGTAATTTGTTATGGATTAAAGACAGACTTTAGATCAAATTTATTTGAAGGTAGCAAAAGATTATTAGAATTAGCTGATGAAACAGAAGAATTAATTACAATATGTAATTGTGGTAAAAGAGCTAAATTTAATGCTAGATTTGTTAATGATAAATTTACATTAACTGGTAATGAAGTATTAATAGATGGATCTAAAGATAATGTTGTATATAAACCAATGTGTGGTAAATGTTATTTAAAAGAAATGAAAAAGAATATATAAATAATTTAGGAGGATATATGTTCAAACTAAAAGAATTATTTATTAAATTATTTAAACCCAAACATAAGAATGAACCTTGGTTAGATTATTATTCAAGAGAAGAAAGAAGTATTAAGTTTACTAATAAATCTATTTATAACTATATGAAAGATAGTGTAGGGGATGACTTAGATTATATTGCCTTAAACTATTTTGATAATAGAATTAGTTATAATGAATTCTTTCAAAATATTGATATAGCAGCAAGAGCTCTAAGAAGTCATGGTGTTAAAGAAAAAGATGTTGTAACTATATGTTTACCTAATATGCCTGAAGCTTTATATGTATTTTATGCATGTAATAAAATAGGAGCTATTGCTGATATGGTTCATCCATTATCTAGTCCAGAACAAATTAAATTCTATTTAAATGAAAATAAGAGTAGATTCTTATTCTTAATAGATTTCAATTACGATAAGTTTAAAGATGTAATTAGTGAAACTTTAGTATATAAAACTATATTAGTTTCGCCTAAACTAAGTATGCCTATAGGATTAAGTCTTGGTTATACTCTAACAAGAAGTTTATTCTTAAAAAGACCTAAACTAAATGATATAGACTTTATGAGTTGGAAAGACTTTATGATTAAAGGAGTTGCTTATAATAAAGAGTTTAAGGCTGATGTTAAAAAAGATGATATAGCAGTAATACTACATAGTGGTGGTACTACTGGTACACCTAAAGGTATCATGATTAGTAACTATAGTTTTAATGCTTTAGCCCAACAATCAGGAGTTAACGTTATCGATGTTAGACCTAAAGATAAAATAGTTACAATTCTACCAATATTCCATGGATTTGGTTTAGGGGTATGTGTACATACACCTTTATGTTTAAAAGTAGAAACTATTCTTATGCCAGAATATGATGCTAATAGATTCTATAAGATATGGAAAAATGATAAACCTAATGTAATACTTGGAGTACCTACATTATGGGAAGGTATGATGAGTAATAAAAAATTTGATAAAGTAGATATGAGTCAACTTAAATATATGGTTAGTGGAGGAGACTATCTATCAGTAGCAGCTGAAACTAAAATAAATCAATTTTTACATAAACATGGAGCTCATATTAATATAGCTAAAGGTTATGGTATGACAGAAAGTGTAGCTGCTACATGTTATACATTCCCTGGTACAAATGAACCAGGTAGTATTGG
>CAMOXZ010000058.1 GCA_946629545.1 uncultured Caryophanales bacterium
AAAGAATATATATTCTCTTATATATTTAACACAGAAAAATTAAAAAAATTAATAAATATAGAAGATATAGATATATTTAATGAAACAGTAGATAAAGAATTTATAAAAGGAAATGCTATAGAAGAAGTAATTTATTACCATAATCCTAACCAAGAAAAAAGATTAGACTTTATATATACAGATGTAAAAGAAATAAATAAATATAAGAATATAATCTATGTAGGTTCAGGATGTAATGGTATGTTTAATGGATATATTACTTGGATTAAACAACTAGGTAAATGTTACAAAAATAAATATGATGTAACTATTCTTTATGATGAAATAAATGAAACTACTAAGAAATCATTTGAAAAGTATTTTAAATGTCTTAAAAGAGAAATAGGTAATATATATTTATGTGATAGATTATTAGTGACATATTCAAATTACTTTTATCCTAAAAACATTGTTAATTTAGATAAAAATTATTTATTTATACATGGTAATATGTCTGATTACGAAAATGCTATGAAGTATCATGATGATATATATACTAATTATGTAGCTGTATCTAAAACAGCAAGAGATAAAGCAGTAGGTTATTATCCAACAGACAATATAGAATATGCATTAAATCCATATAAATTAGAAGATGAAGTACCTAAGAGAATGAAATTAACCTCAACTCTTAGACATTCAAAAATAAAATGTCCTGAGAGAATAGAAAAAATGGCTAAGTTAATGGATGAATTAAAAATACCATATACATGGGAAGTATTTACAGATAAAAAAGAAAATACTAATATGGGAGGATTAATCTATAGACAAAGAACTCCTAATCCATTACCATATGTAGCTGATTCTGATTATTTTGTATTATTAAGTGACTCTGAATCATTTAGTTATGCAGTATTAGAAGCATTATCTGTTAATACTAAAGTAGTAGTAACACCATTACCTGTTTATAATGAAATAGGTGTAATAGAAGATGAAAATGCTATAGTAATACCATTTGAATATTTTGATGATGATAATGATGATAAACTAAAAGAAATAATATTAAATATGTATGATGTAATGGATATGCCTATAAATTATAGGGCAAATGAAGAATTAGAAAATAGTTATAATCAAATCTTTACGTAAAAATCAAAAAGGAATATTTATATTCCTTTTTTTATATATAAAACTATGTTATAATGAAATAGTTAAGGTGGTGAATAAAGTAGATGGATTTAATAAGAGTAAAAAATGTAGAAAAACGTTATAAGAACGGGGTAACAGCCATCTATGATTTAAACTTAGCAATAGAAAAGGGATCATTTGTATTCGTAATTGGTGGTTCAGGTAGTGGTAAATCTACCTTTATAAAATTACTTTATAGAGAAGAAAAACCAACTAAAGGACAAGTAATAGTTGGAGGACTTGATGTTGCTAAATTAAAAAATAAGAAGGTATATAAATTAAGAAGAAAATTAGGAATAGTATTCCAAGATTATAGATTATTACCAAAACTAACAGTATATGAAAATGTAGCCTTTGCCTTAGAATGTATTGGTGAAAAGAAAGATATTATTAGAATTAAGGTATTAAAAGCATTAGAAGATGTAGGATTAAAGAATAAAGTTCATGAATATCCAGATCATTTATCAGGTGGAGAGCAACAAAGAGTAGCAATCGCAAGAGCTATTGTAAATGATCCAAAATTACTATTATGCGATGAACCTACTGGAAACCTAGATCCAGATATGAGTATGGAAGTAATGAAAGTACTTGAAGATATCAATAAAACAAGAGGAACTACAATTATCATGGCAACACATGATAAAGAAATAGTAAACAAGATGAAGAAACAAGTAATTACTCTAAAAGATGGACATCTAGTTAAATTTAAACAGAAAGGAACGTATGCAGAATGAAGCCAATAAGAATGTTAGGAAGAAGCATCAGAGATGCTGTTAAAAGTGTAATTCGTAATTTCTCTTTATCTTTAGCATCAATTTCTTGTATTACAATAACTTTAATTATTGTAGCAATTGCTATAGTAGCATCATTCAACGTACAAAACTTTACTAAAGCAATAGAAAAAGATATGACAATAGTTGTATTTATAGATAATGAAGCAACAGAAGAAGATGTAGAAGAAGTAGAAAATAAAATAAAGAAAATAAGTAATGTAGAATCATATACATATCAAACAAAAAAAGAAGTAAAAGAACAAATGCAACAAGAATCAGAAGTATTTAAAACAGTATTAGATACATGGAGTGATGAAGAATCTCCATTAAAAGATACTTTCCAAGTAAAAGTAAAAAATGTAGAGAAAATTAAATCTACAGCCTTAAAAATAGAATCTATTGATAAAGTATCAGTAGTAAGATATGGAGAAGGTATGGTAGATAAAATGGTAAAAGCTTTCTCTTCAATTGAAAAAATAACATATATTGTTGTAATAGCATTAGTACTAGTAACAGTATTCTTAATTGTTAATACTATTAAATTAACTATTTCAGCAAGAAGTAGAGAAATAGGTATCATGAGATTAGTAGGTGCTAGTAACATTACTATTAAATTACCATTTATTATTGAAGGTATGATTTTAGGATTATTTGGTTCAATAGTACCAGTAATTTTCACTACATATGGATATTTAGCTTTCTATAAGCATTTTGATGGATATCTATATTCAAGATTAATTGAATTAATATTACCAGAACCATTCATATATCAAGCATCATTGATAGTAATTGTAATAGGTATATTAGTAGGTATGATAGGTAGTGCAAGTGCCGTTAGAAAGTACTTAAAGATCTAATGAAAAATAAATTATTAATAGGAACTTCAATTATTTTGTTATTAGTATCTTTTGTAGCACTACCAACTGATACTAGTGCAAAGACTATACAAGAATTTGAAAATGAAGTTACTAAATATACACAAGAATTAGAAAATAAAAAAGCTAATCTTGCAAAAAATCAAGCAGAAGTACAAGAAATATTAAAAAAGATTAATAATATTAATACTCAAATAGAAGAAGCAGAAGCTGAAATCAACCGTCTTCAAGAAGAAATTGAAGCAAGTCAAAAAGAAATAGAAAGAAAAAGTGAAGAAAGTAAAAACATAATTTCTTACTATCAAGTTTCTAATGGAGAAAATGCTTATTTAGAGTATGCTTTTGGAGCTACAGATATAACTGATATGATATATCGTTTATCTATAGTAGAACAATTAACTGAGTATAATAATAAAATAATGAAAGAGTTGGAAGAATTAATTAAAAAGAATCAAGCAACTCAAAAAGAATTAGAAGCAAAAGAAGAAGAATTAAAACAACTAAAACAAGAACTAAAAAGAGAACAAGAAAGAATAGAAGCAGACTCAGCTCAAATAAGAGAAAGTATGCCATCTATTCAAGAACAAATAAATTCAGCTCAAGAAAGTGTTAAATATTATAAGAGTTTAGGTTGTGGAGCTACAGAAGATATTCAATCATGTGAATATCGTGTATCTCAAGAAAGAGGAAGTTCTCTTCCAAGTGTAGGATTCTTCTCAAGACCTATGGATTATGGATACTTTGTAAGAGGTATGACTGGTGGACATATGGGTTATGACTTAAGTAGTGGTAATAGAAATATTGCTATTCACCCAATTGCTGCTGGTATGGTTCATGCTATATATACAGATGCTTGTACATCAGGATATTGGTGCCAATCAATGGGATTTTGGTGTAATGGAAATGCTAAAATAGTAGTAATTAAACATAACTATGGTGGAAGATACATCTATTCATCATATGTTCACTTAAGTGGATATGGAAATATAAGTGTAGGACAATATGTATCTAAGGATACAGTAATTGGATATATGGGTACTACAGGATGTTCCACAGGTGAACACTTACACTTAGAAATAGCAAGTTGTCACTGGAAGAATGGTGGATGTAGTTATGGAACATATACAAATAGTTTAATAAATCCAGGAGATTTAGTTTATTTCCCAGGAAGTTGGTCAAATAGATAAAAAGAGTAGAAATACTCTTTTTTAATTACTAAAATGTAAACCACTAGTTGATTACATTTTGCTACTTACTTTTATACAATTATATAGGTTAGGAGTATGAAGTATGAATCCAGAGAAAATAGGTAAGTTTATATGTGAATTAAGAAAAGAGAAGAATCTAAGTCAGTATCAATTAGCGGATATGATTCCAATCTCAAGACAAGGAGTATCTAAATGGGAAAGAGGAGTAACTACTCCTAATACACAAACATTAATACAATTATCTGAGATGTTTGATGTTACTATTGATGAATTATTAAGAGGAGAAAGAAGAGAAACACACTCAATAAAAGATTTAGAAGAGACAGCTTTATCCATTTTAGATCAAAGCAATAAGAAAACAAAAACAATTAAAAGAATAACTATAGCATCAATATCTATAATAACTATCTTATTATTAGCTTTCCTTTCATATTATTTCATTAATTCATATAACTCTATGGAAGTATATAAAATAGGTAATACTAGTGAGAAATTCACAACT
>CAMOXZ010000059.1 GCA_946629545.1 uncultured Caryophanales bacterium
AAATATTTTCTAATAAGTATTTAGTTACTATTATTATAGATAAAAATAAATATTTATTAGAAGGATTTATTGATACTGGAAATAGATTAATTGATCCTATTAGTAAGAAAAATATTGTATTAGTTAATTTAAAAATAGAAAGTGATAAGTATGTTTATGTACCTTATAAAGCACTTAATACTACTGGGGTAATAAAATGTATTAAACCAGATAAACTAATCATAGGAGATAAAGAATTTGATTGTTTAATAGGTATTAGTAAAGATAGATTTGAATTAGAAGAAAATTGTATATTACCTAATAAATTAAAGGAGGAATTATGTTTATAATTAAGTTTTTAAGAAGAATACTTTTTAAAGTATGTAGTTGTTTTTATGTAGGAGCTACTGATAAGTTGCCTGAACCTTTAAGTAGAGAAGAGGAAGATTATTATGTAGAATTAAAAGATAAAGGAGATATTAATGCTAAAGATAAGTTAATTGAACATAATCTTAGATTAGTAGTATTTTTAGCTAAGAAGTATGAAAATACTGGAGTAGATTTAGAAGATTTAGTTAGTATAGGTTCTATTGGTTTAATTAAAGCTATTAATACTTTTTCTAGTAATAAAAATATTAAGTTAGCTACATATGCATCTAGATGTATTGATAATGAAATATTAATGCATTTAAGAAAAAATAAGAAAGTAAAAAGTGAAGTTAGTATTGACCAAGCTCTATCATTAGACTCAGATGGAAATGAATTACACTTGGAAGATATAATTGGAACTGATAAAGATGAAATAACTAAGACACTTGAAAAGGAGGATGATAAAGATTTAATGATTAAAGAAATACTTAGTTTAAAACCTAGAGATAGAGAAATTATGATACTTAGATATGGATTACTTGGAAGTGAAGAGTTTACTCAGAAAGAAGTAGCTGAAAAACTTGGTATTTCACAAAGTTATATATCTAGAATAGAAAAGAAAGTTATAAGAAGATTAAAATTACTTATTAATACATAAAAAAAGATGCTTAGGCATCTTTTTCTATATATATTTCTTCTAATATTTCATAATATTTTATTTTATTAATATTTTCTTTAGAAATGTTTGCAATGTATGTAATTTTATCATTAAATTGTTTTTCTATAATATTGTTTTCTCCTAATATATAGTTTATTTGTTTTTCTTCTGGATAATCAAAAGTTATTTTTATTTTATAACCTTCTTCAAGATATATGAATTCTTCTTGTTTTAGGGTTTCTGTTACTGATTTAGTGTAAGCTCTAACTAAGCCTCCTGCACCTAGTTTTATACCTCCAAAGTATCTTACTGTAATTACTAAGATATTATTTAAATCTTCTTTTTCTAATACATTTAACATTGGTCTTCCTGCAGTACCTGATGGTTCATTATCATCAGAAGAGTATCCTTCATTATTATAGATATAAGCATATGTATAGTGTGTTGCTTTTGGATGTAGTTTTTTTATTTCATTTAGATAAGTATCTATATCATTATTAGTTAATCTATAAATATATGTAATAAATCTAGAATTTTTAATAATTATTTCATTAGAAATGTTTTCTTTTACGGTTTTCATTAAATCACCTATAAATATTATACAATATATTTATAAATAGTGTTATAATAATTAATGAGGTGAGGGTATGTTTAAAAATACTAAAGATAAAGATGTAGATATTACTAGTTTAAATCATATTTTAAAGACAGGTAAAAAACTAATTAATATTGGTTATTTTATGGCTATTATAGCAGTTATATTACTATGTACATATCTATTAAAAGAATGGAAAATATTAAAGTATATTGGTGAGTTTATTAAAGTAATATCTCCAATATTTATAGGATTTATTATAGCTTGGTTTTTTGATCCTCTTGTTACTTGGATGCAAAAGAAGAAGATTCCTAGAATAGTTGGATGTATATTAGTTTATTTATTAATGCTTGGTTTATTAGCATTAATTATATATTTACTTGTACCTACATTAATTTCACAAGTAAAAGATTTTGTTAGTACTGCACCATCTATATTTAATGAGATTACTGAATTTATAGTAGGAATAATTAAGAGATTTGATCTTAATGGAATGATTAATATTAAGACAGTTAAAACTACAATTACTACTACTGTTACAGAATATGGTGTTAAGTTAGGATCTGAAATGCCACAATACTTATTTAATTTTGGTAAGAGTATAGTTGGATTTGGAGTTAGTTTTATTCTTGGATTAATGATTGGATTCTATTTATTATTTGATTTTGAAAGAGCTAATAAAGCTTTATATAAGTTAATTCCAGTTAGTTGGAAGAGTGGTTATAAAGAATTAACTCATAGAATCAATACATCATTAAGAAGCTATGTACAAGGTGTATTAATTGTTATGACGTTAGTATTTATTACACAAAGTATAGGTCTTACAATAGCAGGAATGAAAGCACCAATACTATTTGCATTATTCTGTGCAGTTACTGATGTTATTCCATATTTTGGACCATATATTGGAGCAATTCCAGCTGTTATAGTTGGATTTACTATTAGTCCTATTACAGGTATTTGTGTAATTATTTCTATATTAGTAGTTCAATTATTAGAAAATAATTTCTATCAACCATTAATTATGGGTCATACTATGAAGTTGCATCCAGTTACTATTATGGTTGGATTATTAGTATTTGAACACTTCTTTGGAATTATTGGTATGATTATAGCTACTCCATGTATTGCATGTATTAAAGTAGTACTTCTATTCGTTTTAGAACAAACAGGTTGGATTAAATATTTAACTGGTAAAAAGAGTAATGAAATAGAAGTAGTAGAAATAGATTCTGTAAAGAAAAAAGAAAAAGAAAAAGTAAGTAAAAAACAGTTGAAGAAAAGTAAATAATTTGTTAAAATATAGGTAATAAATGTTGATGGAAGAAAAGTATAAATATGATTTATTTTAGAGAGGTCTTGGTAGGTGGAAAAGACTATAATAGTATTTAGAAAGCTACTTCTTAAGTTTATCGGGGAATCCCGTTATCAAAAAGAGTAAAACAAAGGATGGTACCGTCTATTATTAGACTCCTTATACCATCTTTTTTTGTTTAAGGAGGAAATATGAAAATATTTGTTATTGGTGGGTGTGCTCAAAGTGGTAAAAGTACTTTTGGTAATTTACTAAAAGAAGAATTAAAGGATTATGGTTATAAACCATGTGTTATGCAAATAACTAATCCTTTATATAGTTATGCAGAAAACTATTTTAATTATGATCCTAATAGAGATTCTAAACCTAGAGAGTTTTTACAAAAAATGGGGATTGAAATCATAAAGGAAAAACTGGGTAAGAAAGATTTTTTATTAAATAGATTATATGAAGATATTGAAATACTAAGTAATTTCTTTGATGCATTTATTATTACTGATGCTAGACTTATACAAGAGTTTTTAAGTATTACTGCTAAGTATGATGATGTAGTAACTATTAAATTAGTTAGAAAAGATTATGATAATAAATTAACTGAAGAAGAAAAGAATCATATTACTGAGAAAGAAATAGCTATGTATAATGATTTTGATTATATAGTTTATAATACAGGATTAGATAGTTTAAAAGAAGAAGCTATGGAGATTATTCATAATACTGAAATGGAGGAGAAATAATGGTAATTGCGATAGATGGACCATGTGGTGCAGGTAAAGGTACTATTGCTCATTTAGTGGCTGAAAAATTAAATTTAGTTTATATAGATACTGGAGCAATGTATAGATGTGTTGCACTACAAGCTATTAGAGATAATATAGTAGATGATAGTGATAAGATAATTGAAATGGTTAAGAAAATTTCTATTAGATTTGATGAGTTTGGTAAAACATATTTAAATGATGAAGATGTATCAGATTTAATTAGAAGTAAAGAAGTTACTAGTATTGTTAGTCCTATTTCTAGTATTATTCCTGTTAGAGAAGAATTAGTTAGATTACAAAGAGAATTAGCTAGTGGGTTAAATGTAATTATGGAAGGTAGAGATATTACTACTGTAGTATTTCCTAATGCAGATTATAAGTTTTATTTAGATGCTAGTGTTGAGGAGAGAACTCGTAGAAGAGTAGAACAAAATAAAGAAAAGGGTATTTTCTCTGATTATGATGAGATAAGATCTAGCATAGAAGCTAGAGACTATAATGATATGCATAAAGATGTGGGAGCTTTAAAGAGAACAGATGATCAAATATATATTGATTCTACTGATATGAGTATTGATGAAGTAGTAGAATTTATAATAAACAAAGTAGGTGAAGTAAAATGAAATATATGAGTCATGATGATATTAGAAAGACTTGGTTTAGATTTTTTGAAGGAAAAGGACATAAAATATATGAGAGTGCTCCATTAATTCCTATTAATGATGATAGTTTATTATGGATTAACGCTGGTGTTGCTCCATTAAAGAAATATTTTGATGGTAGAGAAATACCTGATTCTA
>CAMOXZ010000060.1 GCA_946629545.1 uncultured Caryophanales bacterium
TTATGAATATAAGTATTATAAGGAAAAGAAGATTAATAAGAATGAATATTATATAGATAAAGCTAAAATAATTTATAAATGTAAATAAAAAAGACTAGTTTAACTAGTCTATTTCTTTTTCTATTAATTTATCTTTATAACTTACTATATATGCTTTGGAATTTTTATCTGATTTAATAACTGATATTTTATCATCTATTATTTTCAACGCTGTATTATTTTCTAGGGAGTATACTTCTTCATTATTTTTAGATAAATATTCTTCTAAATCTTTTTTTTTCTTAGGATCAGTATTATAGTGAGGACAGAAGTTTAAATCTATGAAGTTTAATCCTTTGATGAATTCATATTTATCAGATTCTCCTCTAATAATTAATGAATCAGAGAAACCTTTATTAGATAAAAGTATAGCTCCAGCAGACATACCAGCAATTACTGTGCCTTTATTATATGCATCTAGAAGTAGATTTTCTAAATTATATTCTTTTACATGGTCTAATAATTTTACTGTATCTCCTCCGCATATATAAATAATATCGGCATCTTCTATTTTTTGTTTTACTATATCAGGATTATTTACTAGATTAGATTTTTTTAAATATACTGGTGTACATCCTAATTCTTTATATATTTTCTTCATAGTATCATAATATGAATCAGCATGGCTTGATGCTAATCCTATAAATAAGAAGTTAGGATTAACTTTCTCTGTCATCTTTACTATTTCTTCATCTATTTCTTTAGTTTCATATGATGAATTACCTCTTCCTGTGTCTCCCCCACCTATTAACATTAATTTCTTCATAGTAGTATCTCCTCTATTTCTTTCCAATTATTTACTCTTATTACATCATCATATACTTCATTTTTATTATGCCAATTATTGAATAATATCTTTTTCTCTGCACCTTCTAAATTTACATATCTATCATCTATTTTTATATCAAATTTCATTATATTTTTATTAGTAGTAAATATATATTTAGTTTGGTCAATAAATGGTAACATTTCTTTTAAATAATAATACTTATTACTTAAACAACTACCACTTACATCTACAGCATGTCTCCATAAATATGAAGTTACTATATAGATATCATATTTTTTATTTAATTTTTCTAATACTTCATAACAATCTTTAAATAAAGGTGCTCCTTCATATAAGTTTTTATCTTTTACATAATTCCAGAAACCTTCATAATCTTTTTCTACTATTTCTTGAATATAAAAATAATTAGTTATCTTACTCATATCTATTTTTATATTAAAATACTCTTCTATTAATTTATTAAAATTACCTGTAGTTATTACATCATCCATATCAATCATTAATGTTTTCATAATTCTCCTCGTTGTGTTTATTTTTAAATACTTTATTAATAAATCCCATTATTTCTTCTTTCTTAGTAGCTTTAAAACAATCTATTATTATAGTTAATAATTCATTTAATTGTTTTTTAGTTTCTTCATCTATATCATTTGCTTCTTTTAATAATACAAATAATTTAGAATCTTTTGATACTAATTCTAAAGCACTGGATACATTAGCTCTTCTTAATATCATATCTAGATTACTTACAAAATTGAATTTATCTTCATCATTATACTTATTTAACCATTCTTTAAATTTTATATCTAATTTTTGAGACATTGGGTTTAGTGTTGAATCTACAAAATGATCATCTTCAATTACCCAATAACTTGCTGCGTGTGATAGAATTCCTTTATTAGAAGCTTTTACTATTTTATCATGATCATGATTTAAAAATAATCCTACATAAGATGATTCTGGTATTATATGGATATATTTATTACTTATAGTTCTATATCTCTTAGAATAAAATTGTTTATCTAATAGTCCTGGACCATCTGCATTATATATAAATTTTACTTTACTTCTTACAATAAAATTAGAATACATTCCAGCAACTAGTGCTAGATTTCCTCCTTTAGAGTGACCTCCTATTATTAATTCTTTATTACTAAAAGTATAGTGTTTATTTAAATAGTTAATGGCTTTTTTATGGGAAATAGTTGGAAACTCACAACTTAACATAAAGTCTTCTATCCAACCAGAAAATAATTCATCTGTACCTTCAAAAGCTATATAGACTTTATTCTTTTGATACTCTATGGAAAATACTCCAAATTGTAGATCAAGGTTACCTATATAGTCATAGTGATATATTAAACAATCTTTATATCTAATAGTATCTTTCATTATTTGAAGAAGTTTATTAGCTTCTCTTACGGCTAATATATTCTTTTCTTTATTTTTATGTAATTCTATGTGTTTTTCAGCTATTTCTTCAATAGTCATTTTACTTGATTTAGTAAGAATATCATTTAAATCTGCATATGCTAAAAAAGAAAAAACTATACTATCAACTTCAGTAAATTCTTTTTCTTCAAATGAATAATTTCCATACTTTTTTATATAATTAAATATGTTCATAAGATCACCTATAATCATTATATCATATAAATAAAAAAGAGTTCTATTAAACTCTAATTATTCTCCTATTAAATCATCTAATTCTGTTCTAGATATTAAACCTACTGTTCTATCAAGTTCTTTTCCGTCTTTAATTACTACTAAACATGGTATTGAAAATACGTTATATTTTCTAGCTAATTCATTATTATTATCTACATTAATAGATACTATTTTTACATTATCATGCTCTTCGGCATATTTATCTAGTACTGGTCTCATCATTTTACATGGACCACACCATTCTGCATTAAAATCTACTAATACTTTTATTTTTGAATTTATTACTTCGTCTTGGAATTCACTTTCATTTATATCTATTACTTTCATATAAACACCCTTTCTCTAATAATATAATACCCTATATTTTAATAAATTAAAATAGAAAAAAGAAGAAGTTACCTTCTTTTATGGATTTCATCTACTAAAGATAGTTGTTTTATCTTAATATTATTGTTTTTGCCAGTACCTAATTCAATATCAGGTTTAACTGTTTTTCCATGATAATCACTACCTGCACTTACTAATAAATTATATTCATTAGCTACTTCTAAGTAGAAATTCATATCTTCTTCAGAGTGAGATGAATGGTATACTTCAATTCCTTTTAAACCACAATCTATTAAATATCTTAATAATACAAGAAATTCTCTTTTCTTCATTTTTAATTGTTTTGGATGTGCT
This sequence comes from uncultured Caryophanales bacterium, assembly GCA_946629545.1. GTDB lineage: Bacteria > Bacillota_I > Bacilli_A > RF39 > UBA660 > UBA3789. The sequence goes on from CAMOXZ010000060.1 coordinate 3,179, forward strand.
AGTACTGGAATACCATTACTTTTTAATATTAAATCTATACATTCTTCACAAAATAAACCTTTTCCCATACCTCTTACTTTATTATAGGCATGGTTTAAATACTTAGTAAAAGCATCTTGTACTGTATCTGCATAGCCATATTTCATGCATAATTTAGCTAAATCAGGTCTACCTAGGTTATGTTCAGCATTTATTAATTCTTTTATATCTTCATAACCAAATCTAATATTATAATCACGTTTTATTTGTTCCATAGTGGATAATACTGAATTAATATTATTATCTCTTAATTGATTCATTTTATCATTTAATTCTTTATTATCTAAATCTAAATCATAACCTAATATATGAAATTGTCCACGAGGAGCTCTTGCAGATAATTCTATACCCTTAATTATTTCTATATTTTTATTTTCTTTTACTATCTTTACTCCATTTAAAGTATCATGATCAGTTATAGCTAGTGTTTTTATATTTTTAGTTATTGCTAGATTAACTAATTCATCTGGTGATAGTTCTCCATCAGAATAATTAGTATGAGTGTGCATATCTATTAATTTTTCCATATTATCATCTCCTTAATATATATTGTTTTCCTTCGATAGCTGCTTCGGTATTATCAAATACTTCTTTAGCTTCTATAACATATTTTTCTTTATCAAATTC
>CAMOXZ010000061.1 GCA_946629545.1 uncultured Caryophanales bacterium
GCTGGTGTTGCTCCATTAAAGAAATATTTTGATGGTAGAGAAATACCTGATTCTAGAAGAATTACTAATATACAAAAATGTATTAGAACTAATGATATAGAAAATGTAGGTATTACTAAGAGACATCAAACATTCTTTGAAATGATGGGTAACTTCTCTGTAGGAGATTATTTTAAGAATGAAGCAATTTCTTTTGCTTTTGAATTATTAACTAGTCCAGAATACTTCGATATTGATAAAGATTTAATCTATGTAACAGTATATTCAAAAGATTTTGAAGCTAGAGATAGATGGATAGATGTAGGACTTGATCCTAAACATATTGTTCCACTTGATGAAAACTTCTGGGAGATAGGTACTGGACCATGTGGACCTGATTCAGAAATATTCTTTGATAGAGGTAGTGAATATGATCCAAATGGTGATGCATTTAAGAAGTTTACTGAAGATAAAGATCAAGAAAGATATGTAGAAATTTGGAATAATGTATTTAGTCAATTTAATGCTACTGAAGGTTTAGCTCGTGAAGATTATCCAGAATTACCTAGTAAAAATATTGATACAGGAGCAGGACTTGAGAGATGGTGCTGTATATTCCAAAATGTTGATTCTAACTTTGAAACAGATTTATTTAAACCAATTATTAAACATATAGAAGAATTAGCTGATTGTGAATATGTAGGACAAAAAGAATTTAAAATTATAGCTGATCATATACGTGCCATTACATTTGCTCTTGCTGATGGAGCTTGTTTTGAAAATGTTGGTAGAGGTTATGTATTAAGAAGATTATTAAGACGTAGTGTACGTATGGGTAAAGCTTTAGGATTTAAAGATGCATTTCTTTATAAAATAGTAAGTGATGTAGTAGATGTAATGAAAGAAGCTTATCCATATTTGGTAGAGAAAAGGGCTGAAGTTGAGGCTTTAGTACTTGAAGAAGAAAAATTATTCTTAAAAACTCTAGAAGCTGGAGAAAGAAGATTAAAAGAATTAGTTGAAGAATCTAATGACGGTTCTATTAGTGGAGAAGAAGCATTTAAATTATATGATACTTATGGATTCCCATTTGAATTAACTGAAGAATACTTAAGTGAATTAGGTTATAAAGTAAGTAAAGAAGAATTTGATAAGTACATGGATGCTCAAAAAGAATTAGCTAAGAAGAATGCTAAAAATGTTAATTCTATGGCTAGTCAAAAGAAAGTGTTATTAGATTTTAAAACACCTAGTGAATTTGCGTATGGTATTTATAGAATTAAAAGTAAAATTACTGCTATATTCTCTAAAGATGAGTTAGTTGATAGTGTAGATCATGATACTTATATTGCAGTAGAAAGAACTTGTTTCTATGCAGAGAGCGGTGGACAAGTTGCTGATACTGGTATGATTATTGGAGATAATTTTAAAGGTCATGTTATTGATGTGTTTAAAGGACCTAATGGTCAACATATACATAAAGTTAAATTATTAGATGGAGTTATTAGTGTTGGTGATGAAGTAGAGTTAGTTCTTGATAAAGAAAGAAGAAAAGAAACTGAAGTTAACCATTCTTCTGTACATATTCTTCAATATGCTTTACAACAAAATGTATCTAAATCAATTCATCAAGCAGGTAGTTATGTAGATTGTGATAAATTAAGATTTGACTTTAATTATACTGGTAAAATGACTGATGAAAAGATACTTGAAGTTGAAAAATTTGTTAATGATATGGCTCATGAAAATATCATAGTATCTACTGAAGTTATGCCTATTGATAAAGCTAAAGAAATGGGTGCTATGGCACTATTTAGTGAAAAATATGGTGATATAGTTAGAGTTGTTAAGATAGGTAAATCTATTGAATTATGTGGTGGTACTCATGTATCTAATACTAGTGAAATTAAGAATTTGTCTATAGTTTCTTGTGAATCTAAAGGTAGTAATGTATATCGTATAGAAGCAGTTACTAATGATAAAATAGAATCTACCTTAATAGATGCAATTAAACCATATAATGATGAAAAAATTAAACTATTAATGAAAGCTAGAAATATACTTGATGAAGCAGAACAAAGTGGTATTAAATTAGACTTTGATGTAGATATAAATACAAATGAACCTACTAGTTATAAAGATATTATTTATAATAAAAATGAATTAGAATATGTTCATGATGAAGTTAAGGAATTAGAAAAGAAGTATTTCAGTCTTAAAGAAAAGTCTACTCTTCAAAATTTAGATATTTATAGAGAAAATATTATTGAAGAGGATGGTATTAATAGATTAATAATGAAAGTTAAAAATAAAGATGTTAATTTATTAAAGAGTATAGCTGATACATTAATAAATGAGATTAATAATGGATTTATATTCTTTATAAATGAAAAAGAGGATGGTAGTGTTAATTTTATAGCTAAAAGTAATTCTAAAGTTAATGCTGGATTTATAGTAAAAAGTATTTCTACTTTATATAATGGTAATGGTGGAGGAAGTCCTACTTTTGCTCAAGGTGGAGCTAAAGAAATAGATGATAATATTATAAGTGAAGTAGAAAAGGCTATTAATAATGGATAGTTATTTAATAGAAAGTAGTGATTTCTTATCTTTTCAAAATGAAAAAGATAAGTTAATTAAAGAAAAGAAGTTTGATTCTTCCATAATCAGTATTTATGATTTAGAAGAAGTAGAATTAAGTAATGCTTTAGAAGATTTAGATACTTATGGTTTATTAAGTAATAAGAAAGTTATAATACTTTTAAATATTGAAAATATTAAATATGATGATAATAAAAAAGATATAGATCATTTAATTAAATATATAGAAAATCCTAATCCTGATAATTTATTAATAATT
>CAMOXZ010000062.1 GCA_946629545.1 uncultured Caryophanales bacterium
CTTGAACCTGTGACCCCACGCTTATCAAGCGTGTGCTCTAACCAACTGAGCTACAAGTCCGCTTCAATTCGTACTTCATTAGTTTACTATAATTTTATGTTTTTTGCAAGAAAAAAATCAAATTTTTTCAGTCGCAATAATAGAATACTATAAAAATTCAAATTAAGTCAAGATTTTTTTATAAAAAATACTTGTAAATATCATAATTTTACGTTAAAATATATTTGCGACTTGAAAATGGATTGTTAGCTCAGTTGGTAGAGCAACTGACTCTTAATCAGTGGGTCTAGGGTTCGAATCCCTAACAGTCCACCATTTTGCAAATAAAAAGAACACTTATGTGTTCTTTTTTTATCTTAATTTTCCTTTCATACCCTTCATTCCTTTAACACCATTGTTAGCAGCAAATCCTGCTAAAATGTTTGATTCAAATGAATGCGTTTTACTAATTCTCTTTTTATAATCTTTTATACCTATTTGAATCATATCATCTAATACTTGAGTGAAATTAATACCTTTAGCATCCCATAGATAGAAAGCTAAACTTCCTGGGATTGAGTTAATTTCATTAATATATACTTTCTTAGTCTTTTCATCTACTAAGAAGTCAATTCTTGAGTTACCGCTTGAACCTAATGCCTTAAATGCTTTAGCAGCAATTTCTTCTATTTCTTTTTGCATCTTAGGATCTAAGTCTGCAGGTAATTTACGATTAGCTGATGCCATACCTTTACTTGAAGTTTTAATAGCACCTTTCTTGAATCCTTTTAATTTACCTTTACCATTGCCAATATATTTATCTTGGAATGTTAAGAAGTTATTGCCTGAGAACACTTCTTCAATAGCACTTACTCTTTGATTCTCATAATTACCCATTACAGCAATATTTACTTCTTTTAGATTTTGAACTACTTCCTCTACTATAATTTTAGTGTCATATTGAACTGCTTCATCGATACCTTCTTTTAATTTTTCAATATCATCACAGAAACTAATACCAACGCTTGACCCTGTAGTAGCTGGTTTTACTATTAATGGATATTTTAATCCTTTAATCTTATCTAATACAGCATCTTTATCTTGTCTATAATCAGTATCATAGAACCATACATATTTAGTCATTGGTAAACCAAATTCAGACCAAATATCTTTCATAATAGTTTTATCTTGTCCAGCAACTGAACCATAAACATTACTTCCTACAAATGGAATACCAATAGTTTGAAGATATCCTTGAAGAACACCATCTTCTACGTTAGTACCGTGTACAATTGGGAATGCGATATCTATTTCTTTTACTGTACCTTTAAATAGACCATTCTTCTTTTGTAGTACATAACTTCCATTTTTATAATATAAAACTACATTAGTACTATATCTCTTAATTAAGTTAAGATCTTGGTATACTTCAATATCTCTTAACATATCTCCTGTGTACCATTCTCTATCTTTTGTAATATAGATTGGAATTATTTCATATTTTTCCTCATCTATTTTATTCATAGCTTGAATTGCAGTAATAATACTTACTTCATGTTCAACACTTTCTCCACCAAAAATTACTCCTACTCTAATTCTCATAATTACACTCTCCTATTTCTCATTATATGTATCAGGTAAATCATTTTCAAATAATGCGTATACCTCTTCTTTATTATTATTAGCAATATTACCTATAAAAGGATATGCTTCTCTAACATCATTAAATACAATTATTTTGTCTTTGTCAAATTTCTTTTCTAATAAACCTTCTTTAATTGGTTTAGTTTTTGTTTCACCAATTAATACTACATAATCAGCTACATCAGCTATTTGAGTACCAAATATTTTATTATATTCATCTTCTTTAGCGCCTAATTCAATCATACCTGGTGTTACTACTATTTTAATTCCTGGCATCATACCTAATACCTTACAAGCATTTTCTGCACCGGTTGGATTAGAATTATAAGCATCATCAATCATATTGAAGTTACCAATCTTTTTAATTTCTAATCTGTGTTCTATTGGTCTTACTCCAGCTACTGCTTTTTGAAGTGATTCCATATCAATACCAAATTCTATTCCACATGCAATACCTGCAAGTATATTATAGACATTGTGATTACCTAATAATTTAGTTTCAAATTTATATTTATTTTTATCATTCTTTAATACTACATCAAAACTAGTTCCTTTAGATGAGCATTTAATATTCTCTGCTCTTACATCTACATCTTTATTATCAATACCTATCCAAATAATTCTAACGTTATTCTTTAAGTTATAAGATACTTGTAGCGGATCATCTCCATTAAGAATACCAAATCCATCACTAGGTAAACTTTCAATAAGTTCAAATTTACCTTTTTGAATGTTTTCTTGTGATCCAAATGTTTCTAAATGAGCAGTTCCTATTCTAGTTAAGATACCATATTTAGGTTTAACTAATTTACATAGTCTTTTAATCTCACCTTTAACATAAGCACCCATCTCAGCTATAAATATATCAGTAAATTTATCCATATGATTATTTACTGTCATTATAAGTCCATTAAATGTATTTAAGTTCTTTGGTGTAGGTAAAGCATTGTATTTAATATTTAAAATATCACTCAATATATTTTTACTACTTGTTTTACCATAACTACCTGTAATACCTATTATTTTTAAAT